>DITM01000080.1 GCA_002422845.1 Candidatus Paracaedibacteraceae bacterium UBA6184 | reverse complement strand
TAAACCGTTATCTGGTACAGCCCCTAAATATTTTATTTAAAACTCAAAGAAATAAAGCTCTTTAAAGCTTTAGTGTTTGCAACGCATGCCTGGATTAAGGTATATGTAAAGAATATATCCATATCAATATAAAGACAATTTTTATGACTGTTTCATTTTCCTCTATTAAAAGTGCCGACACTTTGTTTCGTCAAGACTGTGAATTCCGATTTGGAATTGAGACCCTTGATAGGTTGCCTCCAATGGCTATGCCAGAATTTGGATTTATTGGACGTTCGAACGTTGGAAAGTCCAGCTTGATCAATGCGTTGGTGAATCGAACAGTTGCTCGAACTTCAAACACTCCTGGACGGACTCAACAGCTGAACTTTTTTTCATTGGCTGACGCGTGTTACATTGTTGATATGCCTGGGTACGGTTATGCCAAGGTAAGTAAGACTAAAATTGCTGCGTGGAATGGTCTAATGAAGGACTATCTAGTGGGGCGATCAGTGTTGCAGCATGTATTTTTATTGTTGGATAGTCGACATGAAATTAAGCCTGCGGATGATGAAATGATGACGATGCTGGATGAAAGTGCGGTACCGTATCAATTGGTTCTGACAAAGGTGGATAAGATAAAACCCAATGAGTTGGCGCGAGCTGTTGAAAGTATGAAAGCTGTGATCCAACGTCACGTAGCAGCGCATCCAGAGTTAATTGTTACAAGTGCAATTGATAAAGAAGGCATTATAGATTTGCGACGCAGGGTTTATAAATTATTATTAGAAAGCCGAGATAGGTAGTTTCGTGGATCGTCCAATTTCTGCAGAAGAATTAGATGAAGATAAGTTTGATGTGTCTTTGCGACCGCAAACGTTGAATGAGTTTATTGGTCAGAAACATCTGAAAGATAACTTGTCGATTTTTATTCAAGCAGCAAAGACGCGGCAAGAGCCTTTGGATCACGTGTTGTTTACGGGGCCTCCCGGTCTTGGAAAAACGACATTGTCTCAGATTATTGCGCGGGAATTGGGGGTTGGGTTTCGTTCAACATCTGGACCCGTGATTTCAAAAGCGGGTGATTTAGCCGCGATTCTAACGAATCTTCAGCCTCGTGATGTGTTATTTATTGATGAGATTCATCGATTGAATCCATCAGTTGAGGAAATTCTATATCCCGCCATGGAAGATTTTAAATTGGATATCATGATCGGTGAGGGGCCAGCAGCGCGGGCGATAACGATCGATCTGCCTCCCTTTACATTGGTGGGGGCAACGACGCGTGCCGGATTGATTACTCGACCCCTGCGTGAACGATTTGGGATTCCGTTGCAATTAAATTTTTATGAGGTTGATGAGTTAACCTCTATCGTCAACCGTATGTCCAACCTGATTGATTTGCCCATGCAGGCGGATGGCGCCGTTGAGGTTGCTAAACGATCACGGGGAACTCCCAGAATTGCAAAACGTCTTACAAAACGGTTGCGTGATTTTATGGATATTTATCATCACACTGTTGCCGTTGATGAGTTAAAAGCTGCTGCAGGTATGGATCGATTGGGCGTTGATCAAAACGGCTTGGATGCCATGGATCGCAAATATTTGTCTCAAATCGCAGAGTTTTATAGTGGAGGCCCTGTGGGGATTGAAACCATTGCGGCCAGCCTTGCAGAACAACGCGATGTTGTTGAAGATGTGATCGAACCGTATTTATTGCAGCAAGGATATATCCAACGTTCTCCTCGTGGGCGGATGCTGACGGGTAAAGCGTATGAGTTCTTAGGCATATCGCCACCCTCAGTTTAGATATAAATATTAAGTAAAATAAGTTGACAGTTGCTATCCTGTGCCTATAATCAGGGTAATGATCATAGGAGATTCAGGCATGAAAAGATTCATCACAGCATCGTATATATTACTATTTAGTCCAACTGTGTTTGCCGCGGCTGCGTATTCTGATTCTATGGACGATATGTGGGCTAAACTAGAAGCGCATTGTCATGAAAATATTTGTCGAGCGAGGTCGACCTTTAATCGACCAGTTAGAACTGAATTTCAAGGATGCTTTGTTAGATGCGATCGAGGGTTTAATATTTATGATATAGCTGAAACACAATCATATATTTGGGCACTTACTCAACCTCTGCAACGTCAGATGTTGTTAGAAAGATTTGATTTCTTAATTAGGCTATTTCTTTCTTATAGAAAAGAGTACTTTGAAGACTTTCGAGCAGAGGCAGGTTTATCAGAGGAGCCCTTATTTTTTCAGAGAGGGGATACTATTTTTAATCTTTTTCAGGTGCTTGCTAAGATTGTGGATGTTATTAATAATGAGGATCATGTTCGTGAGCTGGATGTAACACAGCTATACAGATCAATTAAGGCAGGCATCTATGAAATCAACTCAAGGGGTACCCTTAATAAAAAGCAAGATGGGTTGCTGAACCTTTATCAGGGCATTGAAGAGTGGGTGGATGATTTTTTTCCTAAGAGTCATATGTATAAATACTTAAAGTATCGCTTTCAAAAAAATATGGAGACAAGAAAGTTTGATATTATTTGCGCTTTCCAAGGTGGGTTATATTATAACGATTATTTTAAAAATACACGAGAGTATAAGCGCATTCAAGAGGCGCTTGTGAATCAAGACGAATGCTTCAAGAGGGATGTAGAATTTAGATCTTTTTGTAACAAAGTCTTTGCACCCTTTGATCAAAACAGTGTACCTGAGGGGGTAAATCTGGAGATCGCGATGATTCGATTTATGGAAAATATTTATAATGAAGGAGAAGCTTTATTAGAAAAATGGATAGATATTATTGACGCGGAAAAAGAAGAATCCGAGCGTTTAGCACAAGAAAAAGCCACAGCACGAGCTGCGAAAATTCTGCCTAAGAAAATTGATCCCAAAGCAGCACTGACAGAAATGATGAGGAGCTTAGGGATAGAAGATGATTCTCAGCCTTCAAAAGCATCTTCCAAAGCAAAGAAAACAACAAAACCTAACTCTATTCCTAAAGAGTCTAAGACTGCAATGGAGAGACAGCATCAGGCAGCAGAGCGGGCAAGAGCGTTGTGTGAGGTTGAGGAAACTGAGCGGTTAGCTCAACTAGAAGAAATCACACGTCAAAACGCAGAGAAAAAGGCTGCGCTAGAATCAAGGCAAGCTGGATTGCGTGAGCGACGAGAGCAAGAACGACTGCAAAGAAGAAGGGTCATGGATGGATTGCTTCAAAGAAAAGTTGCTTGGGTTGAGTCATTGTATGCAGAAACACAAAAATTGCCAGTATATAATTCAAGCGAGCTTATTGATCCTGCAATCTTTCTTGGACAGTCTGATTATCAACCCGTGATTGATGCGCTGCGAGCAGCAAGTATCTATATCAAAGAGCATATTCACGGTAATGAAAAATGTGTCGCAATGTGGAAAGATTCTGATGGGAAGAATAAAATGGTGTGGTTTGATGCTCCCCATGGTGTGCAGGTGAGTAAAGGTGCTGCGGCTGGATGGGTCATCAGTTTGCAGAAGGCTTTGAAAGAGAGTGGTCGATTGTTATCACGGTAGAAATTACCCCCCCATTTCTGGGGGATATTAAGATTAGCGATCGATAGACAGATTGAATGCGGCGTTGGATTCAGTCGCTGACCCAAGGGTTAGGTTGGTGGTGAATGCAACACCACTGTTGAGGTTGAGTGCCGCTGTCCAATCGATGGAACCTGTGGATCCATGAACCGAATGGTGACCAACCTTTGTTAGCAAAGATGTGCTGAATGCATAGGTATCTGCTTTAAATTCTGTGTTTGCAATTTCGAATCCCATATATCCCGCAGTATCAGAGGTGTGTCCAAAATCCCTGTGAGTCAGTTGTACAAAGGGTGCGCCGAATGGCGTATCAATGCCGAGTCGTACTTGAGATCGTACACCTGACCAATTCTTGAAATTTATATCAGTCGCTGAGATAGATCCGAATTGACCTTCAACAAAGACTAATCCAAAGGAATGTGCAGCAATGATAGATGTTTCCAACTGACGGCTATCCGAGGTAAATCCAGTTCCAGAGTTTGCATAGGATTGAATAACACCTAATGCGAAATTGCCCAACTTATAGGCAACGAGTCCTGTCATACCAGTGGTGGACTTACCCTGATCCATAGATCCTTTTAAGTGCACATACACCGGCAACCCAAGATCAAGGTGAGATCCTGAAACTCCATTCATCATCAACTGAGTTGAATCAACTCCTGATTTTCCGTTCAATGCTGCTAATGCAGATGTTGAGCCGGATGAATCTGTGGGTGCAACGGGGGCGATACCAAATAGTGGTTTAAAATATGGATCATTTTTAAGAACCTCGAGAAATAATTGATTCCATTCTTTAAGGGTGGATTCGGGGATAATTTCATCTGTGCTTTGAATAGCCGGAGGTACAGGAAAGTAACTCAAATCGAAGCTTCTAGATTCTGATTCTTCTCTCTCTATAAGCGCGCCCATGGCAGGGGGATGAGGTACAACATCTCTATAGGTTGAAGATAGAGCATATTTACGTCGATTGCGCTTGTCGGCTTCATCTATGACTTTCATAAAGTATTTATCTTTAAACTTTAATCCGATTAATGAGTCTAAAAAATGTTCGCTATACTTTTCTATGCTGCCTGGGGTTAAGGCTGTCTCTAACCACCTAGTCGGATGAAGATGTTCGTTAACTGTATAAAATTATCCCACTGTTGGGCGTATTTTTGATAAGTATGTACACGCACATCTTCGGACGCGCTTCTTAAGTAATAATCTGACCAACTGATTAAATTTGTGAGTAAAGTGTTAGCAAAATCAGGATAGGCGTTGTCTGTATATTCAGGATTCCTGCCTTTTTCTTGAACAATTTGGTATGAAAGATAATTTGTGTATTCAAAAGCTTCGTTTGCAGCCACTGGGCTGTATCCCGCAAAACCTTTCGATTTTAATTTATCCCAGATATTGTTAATAAGTATTTTAGCATCCTTGCTAAACATCTTGTTAGAAGATTCGTTGTCACGAGGTTCTAACAAATAAGCTTTTGCATAACTTGTTGAGTTAAGTGAATCAGCTTTTGAAGGCCCAAAAGTTGTGGACCACTCGTTTAACAGTGATTTTTTAGCATCAGAAAACAGCTTCTCTAATTCTTCTAATTTTCGTAGATGTATATCCGTGCCTATATCAAAGAAAGTATATTTGGTTAACCCCTTTATATCCCAAAGGTAGCTTACATATCCTCTAGTCTCTGTGTTTGACAGATCTTTATACGCAGTAATTTTCGAAATTGCTTTTTTCCACGCTGTAATAAAAAATGTTTCTAATTCTAAAAAATTTTGAACAAGTTTTGTGTGGTCGTTGATGACATCATCTCGTGATAAAAGTCTAACATCTTTTGGAGTTGTAGCTTTTCGCTTATACTTATTTTGAAATGCGTGATTAAGAATTAAATCTGCGATTGATGCTTGTATATAAATATCTAACAATTCATTGGGTGATTTTTTATCATTAACGGCATCTGCTAATTTATGAATGCCTAGCTTTATACTCGGTTTTTGCAATATCAAGGGTTATTGCTCGTTGCAATCCTTGTGTTAATAAAGTATTCATCCTCTCAGATTCAGTCGTTGATAAATTAATCGGTTGTGTGTTTTCAGTTTTATCCCCACACCCAGAAAGGGCGATTGCAACTGCAGTTGTTAATAATATGTGTTTACGTTTCAAGCCTGTTGTCTCACCTAAATAATGTCTAATACTGATATAACTAGTTGGCAAAACTTTTTCAATGTTAAATCGACCCTATTGCTCTGCGGGAAGCAAATGCTAGAAATATAACTAATAATGCAGGTTCTAATTTTTTTTTGAGGTTATCTCTGGGATTCTTTGTTTGATTGACGACATATTCATTGTGATTAATTTTGAGATAAAAAATCTATGTGCATTAATTCAAAAGAAATAAAAATTAACTAAAAATTAAGGAATGACAGCTACAAACTAGCGTGTAATAAATAGTAGGGAAACCCAGGAGGTATGATTTATTTCAAGCATTGTTGCAAAGATGCAACGCATGAAAAAACAGGGTGTACAAACCCAGGAAAACTGGTTACATTTTATAGTGTATTAAAAAGATTTTTGGATTTAGGTTCGAAAATTAATAAAAAAAATAACGAAAATGGAGGATTTAAGAAAAAATTCATAATTTCATTCTATAAATTCCATTGATAGGTAAAGTGTAGAAAAACTGCGCTTTAAAATAAAAAAAACAATAAAGGTAGGACAAATAACATGAATAAAAATAAGCTTTCACGTTTCCTATTATCTACATCAGTAGGTATTATTACGACATTAGGTGTGAGTGAAGTTTGGGCAAATGCTGAAGAAACGGCGACTTTCAACGGTACGCTTCTAACGCAATCAACTGAAATTGCAAAGCATCGGTCGGATGCAGTAACGTTCCTTCAAGCTCAAGACTCTACAATGACAACCGCCAAGGCTATTGAGCTTGCGAATCTGATTGTCAAGGATTCTTCAGGGTTAGCAGCATTAAACAGTTTGGGTGATCAAACTAACCAACTTTTCGCTCATTTTAAAGATATTTTGATTGGTGGGATTGCTTTAACGCCAGAGCATTTTGATAGCTTTTTATCGCAGATAGCGGATGCTTCTACATTAAGGGCATTAGGTCTTGACAGTATTAGAGATTTAAAGTCTCCAGAAGCAGAACGCAGAGTTGCTCCTTCTCAGATTACTACAATTGATGATGCGGTTTATTTCGCTGATCAACGTAAAAATGCGGGTGAGTTTGAAGCTTCGGCACAATTCTACTTAAAAGCTCTTGCATTAACAGAAGCAACCAATACAACAAAACGCACAGAATATGCTGAGAGCGCTTTGTTGGAATATTCTGAACATTTCATCCATCATGTTGCACGTGTAAGCAGTGTGACTGAAGCGAATGTTACTGCGGCTCAAACATTGTTAGCGTCAGTAAAAGCGTTGGCTGAATCAACAGACACAGCTAAAGCATATATGCGTGCAGCAAGTTGTGCTGAAGAATTAGGTACTGCAATTTATGACTTGGCTTTGATGCAAATTGCGGCAAGAGACAAGTTAACTGACCAAACTTCAAAAGATAATGCAGATGCAGCAATTGCAAAAATATATGTAAGCTTGTACAAAGCTGATATCGTTGCTCGTGATATGCATGAAAAAGTGGCTGCTAAAAGTTCTGGACAAGATAAGAACTCAGAATTAGCAGCAGCAGCAGATGCAATGCGTTTAGCAATTGGTGCTTTGGCTGATGCAGCTGCAAGATCATCAACTGCTGTGTTTGCAGGTGATGTTACAGTTGCTACAAAATTAAATAGCGAAACTACTGCATTTAAAATTATGTATACAGAGTTAGCAAGTACGTCTGGTGTTGCTGCTTCTGAAGCCTTAAAAACGTCTGCCGCAACGTCTAAAATCTTGTTGTCTAAATTAAAAGCAACGTGGAATGCTCGTTCAGCATTTGCTGCGGCATCTACTGAGCGCACCTCTTTAGATACTCAATACTCAGATATTGGTACACTTATTTCTCAGGAGTTAACGACTGCAAACAATCGATATTCGGCAATTTCTAGTGTTGAACACTACTTATCAGCACGCGATATCACTGTGGTGCGTTCTGTTGAAGCCGAAAGATTATACCGTTTAGTTTTGGATGCTGCAGCAGTTGACCCAATTGTTGAAGCTGATGTTACAACTGCGGTTGATAATTTAAAAGATTATGTTACTGATTCCAATAATTCTTCTGTGATTGATATTGTGACCGAGATGGATTCATCATTAAAATCAACATTGGATGAAATTAAAGCGGCGGCTATTCGTAGTGCTCGTACAGATTGCAATAGAACACTTGCAGTCGCACACGCATTGATTGCTAAGGCTTCGGCAAAACAATTAGAGAAAATGTCAACATTAGCCCTAGGCGGTACTCTTGCTCTGCGTGCAACATGGTTGGAAAATTACTTAACGCATGCGCGTCTTGCAAACAATAAAGCTGCATGGGAAGCTGGTGTAGCAGCGATTGATGTTGTGTTGGCGGTTGCCGATGTAGCTGTTGCTGCTGACGATTCATATCTTGTAAAGGCATTGGCATTGACAGCTAAAGCTGAAGCCTTATTAAAACGCAATACTGCGGCTGATGATGCAATAGTTGCAACGGTTAGTGCGACCACGGGTGTATTAACGGCGGGATTGTTATTTGATGCAGAGATAGCTGCGTCAGCAAACGGTGATAGTGATATGCGTATTATTGCACGTGATAACTTACGCAAAGCCTTTGAATCTGCGGTTGAATTGCACAGCAGCGCTGCGGTTGTACAAGGATTGCGCACTGTTTGGGCAGATGTTGAAGAGGCATTTGCAGATGATAAATTAGC
Organism: Candidatus Paracaedibacteraceae bacterium UBA6184; assembly: GCA_002422845.1. Taxonomy (GTDB): domain Bacteria; phylum Pseudomonadota; class Alphaproteobacteria; order UBA6184; family UBA6184; genus Bodonicaedibacter. The sequence goes on along the minus strand of DITM01000080.1, from coordinate 10,486 downwards.
TGCAAATGATCTGCTGTTGGCTGGAAATATACAGCTAGGTAACGGCGGTTTTGTACAACAAATTCTTGCGCAATTAATTGCTAACGCAAGTGTGGGTGATGTTAAAATTGCATTAGATGGTTGGATTGGGGCTGGGGGACTTGGCGGTGCTACACAATCAGGTACATTGGCAAAACACTATGCAGATATGACTGTAAACTCAGCTGTAGTAATTGCGGGCGAAACTGTAAAGTTAGATGATCTTGATACAGTTGAAAAATTGTTCAATCACTTGATGGCTAAATTTGCAAGCATTCGTGAAGCAAGCAGTATTTACAAAGATTACAAAGCAGCAGCAACAGCGTTTGAAAAAGCACGCATGGCAAAATCTGATTGGGCAGCCGCAGAAGTTGCTGGATTGTCGTCAGAAACAGTGTCGGCTACATGGACAATTAAACGTGATGATGCGGGTGCTGCATACAGTGCCGCCGCAGATTATGAAATAAAGCGTACTGGTGCATTATTAGCAGCTGCAGGAATCAATCAGTATTCGATGTATGCTACTTTAGCTGACATACTAACTAATTTAGCTGCTGATTTAGCAACGGTATATGTGACTGAAGATATTTTGAATTCATTACACCGTCGTGCGATTAGCTTGAAAGATGCGGCAACTACATACAATAAATCTCTTGCGGCGTCTGGAACAACTACAGCAGTTGCAGCTAATGATACAGACCGTGATACTGCAATTGAATCTGCAGTTGAAGATAGCGCGGGTGCTGGTAATGGTGAGGGTGCATATGAATTTGCCCTTGGTTTAGTTAACAAGATATATGAAGACGGATTGACAGGATTTAACGCTGCAGCTGACTTTGGTGCATTCGTGGGTGATCGCTTGGCGGCAATTACAGCGGCATACCGCAACGTAAATGCGGCATGGTTGTCAGATTTAAAAACAACAATAGCGTTGGCGACAACAGTTGATGCTGATGCTCATAGACTTGCTTTGAAAGATTTGTTGTTTACTACCGGTGCTCCTCTTGTTGCTGTCGATGGAGCTGGCTCTAGCACAGCGGACAATGTTTGGAATGTAGCTGATTTGCTTGATGATGCGTCAGGCAGTTATGTGGCAACACATTCATTCCGTCGTGATATTGCTTTGTCATATGAAACTGTTTTAAGAACGCTTGAAGCGCTTGGAACAGCTGCAGCGAAATTAGAAGTTGAGCAAGGTTTCGTATATGATGCGTTAGTTGAAAATGCAAAATTGATAGAGGATATTGATTTAACAGCATATGCTGCTGCAACGCCAACAACTACACAGCAGATGAATGACGTTATTTCTCAGTTAACTGAACGTGCAGACTTTGCAGAAGCTGTTGTGGCCGCTGCATATGGTGCGCTTCGTTCAAATACTCCATCTGATTCAAGCAAATCATTTAAAGCAGCTCGCGCTCAAGCGATTACTGCAATGACTGGTTTAATCCAAGAAGGTGGTATGGACTTTGCGAACATTGTGCTTATGGAAGAAAACGCTGTTGCAACTCCTGATCTAAAAGCTAAAGCTGCTCATCAATTAGGTCGTCTATTAATGGCGAAATCTGCGGCTGAGCGCATTCGTTTTGATAACTTAGGTGTGGCTGCAGATAAAGATCTTGCTCGTACTTACTATCTAGATGCAATCGATGCCTTCAAAAAAGAAATTGCTGTGATTCTAAGCCAAACAGATTCTACTTTGATGGAAAACCGCAACACACGATTGATTGCTGCGTATGAAAGCTTAGGTGAAGCATACAAGCAGGTAATTCTAAATACTGCAGTTGGTGTATCGACAGATGACTTGGTAAAAGAGCAATACACTGCAATCTTTAACCAAGCGCAAATCTTGTACCGTGCAGGTTCTCGTGATCGTTCAGCAGCAATGTTGGAAGATTTAACGAATACAGCTGGTGCAGACGCAGTTCACGGAACGATCTTAAAAGAATTGGCTGAACAATACGAAGCTGATGGCAAGTTCTTGAAATCTGCAAAAGCTTATAAAGCGTCTACACAAAGCCATGTTGCTCATAAAGATGCAGCAGCAGCCTACGTAGCCGCTGAAAATGCTTTCAAGGCAGCTCAACAATCTGGTCACCCAGAAGCATGTATGGCAGCAGCAGAAGCATTCAATCTAATCGGAGCTACTCTTGAGTTCCATGGACGAGTAAGGGCTGAAGCTTACACGCAAGCAGCAGCAGCATACATTCTTGGTGAAATGAACGAAGAAGCTGCAACAGCGTATAATGCATCTGGTGATGAATGGACTAAGATTGGCGATCACTTGCAAGCGGGTAACCAACATGAAAAGGCAGCTTGGGCATTAGGTAAAATTGCATCTGTAACTGTTGATCAACGTATTGAAATCATTCAAGCCATTGAAAAAGCAGCACATCAATTGCAAATTGCTGATGCGACAGCTCGTCTTGAAAAATTGGTAGATCTTGCTGAAGCTCAAATTGACGCGATTCAAAAGGGTGCAGATAGCTTAACTACGGGTAAGTTGAAGGCTGCTGTAATTGCTGCTGCGGGTGCACTGTATGAAAAAGCACTTGCTTTCCAAAAAGAAGGTGATTTAAGTCATGCTGAATCTGCAGAAAAACGTATCCTTGCATTGTTGAACATCGTTGATTCTAATGGAAAAGAAGCTGGTATTCTTGAACATGTTGCTAAGTTATACACACTACAAAAGAAACATGCTTTAGCTGTGAATACTTACATTAAAGCTGCAGAAAGCTTTGTTGAGGGTGTTGATTTACTGAAAGCTGCAAATGCGTATGCAAGTGCTGCGGATGCTGTTTTGGCGGCAGGTCAAGGAACTCGTATTAAAGACGAAATCTTGCCAGCATTGCTTGATATCAGTCAAAGTGTTCGCGCAGGCGGTGCTAATGCAGATAGACCCGATCAATTCGATATCCACTTAGCTGTTGTTGAAGTTTATCGTGATTTGGCAAAGTTAAACCCATCTGAAATCGATAGTGCTCTTACTGAAATAACTGCCATCGAAACAGAAGCTCCGTCTCAAAAAGATATGATAGCGCGTATTGCTGGAGTGAAAATTTCATTGTTAAGCGAAAAAGCAAAAACACTAAAAACAGATGAGCAAAAACTAGCTCTATTACAACAAGCACAAGCAGCCTTTGATGCGGTTAAAGCATTAACGGGAGAAACTACGTCAGCTACAGTTAGTGTGAAGCGCTATATTGCAATAGCTGCCAATGCATTGACTAAAATGTATGAATTGACTCGTGTGATTCATACAGCAAATGGCTTGATATATATTGACGCATTACGAGCAGTTGTTGAAGTAGCAGATGCAGCAGCAACAGCAGCATATGATGCGGCAGCAAAAATAAAAATGTCATACGACGTGGCGTTAGAAGCTGCAAAAGAAGCAGCAAGAGCAATGGAATCATATACTAAAGGAATGGTACATTACATTGCTTCTGAAAAAGACAAAGCGCGTACGGATGATATGGTTTACTTGCGCAGCATGCCAGATCGCGTTACTAAAATTGTTGAAAATGGAGTTCGTGCAACCTTATTGGGTATTTTGAAATCTCGTGAAGAAGCGGCTTTAATTCAGTCAAACTTTGTGGAAGTTTTGGATGCCTCAAATAAAATAAGTACGTATGTTCTTGGTTTGCGTAAAAGTGAAGCGGCTCATGACTCTCATGGTAATGAGGCAAAAGCAACAGAACTGAAAGCAACGATATCAACAACTGCAACTGCGATAAAAGGTGCTGTAGGTGATATAGCAACTCAAGCAACTGCAGCTAATGTGCTTGCGCCAGTTGCACGTGCTGCCGCTACTGATGCATTAGTTGCAACTAAGACTGACGCAGTTGTAAGTGCTGTGTCAACGGGTGTGAAAACTCAAGCGGCTCTAGTTACTGTTGCTCCGGCGGCTCTAGCTACTCCTGCTGAATTAGCAAATCATGGACAGTCTGTTGTTGACACAGTTCTTGGTGATGGAAAAAATAAAGGCCTAGTCGGGGACATACAAAATGCCCAAAGTGGTGCAACTTCTACAGCTAACGCAGTAGTAAACCAACGAAACTAACCTAGTCGTTAAGTCTAACGGGGGAAGAAATCTCTTCTTCCCCTTACTGACTTAAAAAAGGTTTTATGATAATAAAAAAGGAATTAATAATGTCTGATTTAAAAAACGTTCTAAAAGCTGGATTATTAGTCACAGCATCGCTATTTGCGACAGGATGTGCTGACGATACCGGCACAGGTGGTGGCGCAGGTGGTGGTACAGGTGGCTCAGGTGGTGGCGGAGGTGGTGGTACAGATGGTGGTTCACCCGCTGCAAACACGCCTTCTGTGAAAACATTTGCGATAAATTTGGGAACAGCTATTAGTAGTCTTAAGAACAGCGGCTTGGTTCTTGGAGCTTTGCCCGATAGGCCTGCTACAGGATTTGGTAAAGATTATGACGTTCTGCAGAACATTACAACAGCTGAAAATCCAGTAGCGTTATCTGCAGCGGCACCTGCACCTGCTGTTAAGAAACTTAGTAGTAGACCTAATCTTCTCTCTGCATTTATAGACTGGGATCAAAAGGGAGATACTTATAAATTCGATGCTTCTGATGCCAAGTTGTATGCGCCTAACACAATCCATTTGGGATCATTAATATTCTCTGGATTAGTTGATGCAACACGTCATACGTTTAATGCAACTGTAAAAGGTGATCTTCGAACGAATGCTCTTGTGTTACGTAATGCTGTAGTTGATGCTTTTGATGCAACTGCTGCAAGCATAGCATCAAGTTATGCATATGTTGGTATTGATTCGGCACTTGGTTATTCTTTTGCTCGTCAAGGGGCAGATGGAAAAGAAGTAGTTCTTCCTGTTTCTGTTCATTCCGAGCCTGAGGTTGTTGTTGCTAAACTATCAGCAGGAGCAAAGCCAACAACAACGGCAAAGAAAACAACAACAGCGACAGCCAGCAAAGCAACGACTACATCAAAGCCGACTTCGACTGTTGCTAGTAAAGCAAAGGCAAGCGCTACTGTTGTTGCCGCACCAAAGAAATCTGATAATGGCGTTCTTACTTTAAAGACAATAAAGCCCATTGTTGCAACAAAGACAATGTTAGATGCTGCAGGACTAAATGTTAGTAAAGATCAAGGTGCAATAGATATCGGTGGTCGTGCTGCAGTTATTGATGCAAGCGATGTCGTGATTACTGCAATTAACGGTGTTCAACCAGAGCTTGAGCTGCCTACAGGTGTTGCGAGTACTACTGCAACGAAAACTACATCAGCAGCTAAAGCAGCTCTTTCTTCTGGGGCAGCAACTAAACCAGCAGCAAAACCAGCAGCAAAAAAGAGTACTTCAACGACTGCCAGCGTAGCTGCTAAATCTACTGCAACTGCGGCTAAACCTACAACAGCACAAGCGGTTGTTAAGCAGGCTGATGGTGCACATCACTTTATGTTTAATGTTAAAGCAGGTGGTTTGTATTCTGAAATCGGTGAACTGAAGGTTGGTGCAAACACAACATTTAATGCAATCGCTGATCATTCATTATTTGTACATACATTGGCCCTTACTCAAAATCTAGGTGTTCACGTTCTTGCAGAAGAGCATACTCTTGATAAGCTAGCGGAAGCGGATCTTTCAAAGTTTGTTTCTGACGCGGCAGCTGCTGATAAGATTGCTAAAGGTCAAGACATGATGGAAATTCTTGTAAAAGAAGAACACTCTGTTCAAACTTCTGACGTTGTTGAGACGGATAGTAAAGTATCTTCTTATGTGCATTATGATTCTCATACATCATTCCCATTATGGGTGTCTGCTGCAAATGTAACTGCTGGTAAGACATTAACATTAGACGGTATTGATCTTGATACAGGTGTTAAATTGGAAGCCGGTGTGTATGCTATGCCTCTTGTTAAAGATATGAGTGGAAAGCTTCCAAATAGTTCTGGCAAAACAGCTATGGCTATTGGTGATGGTAGCTTCGAGATTAAAGAATGGAAGATTATGAGCAACGGATACTTTGATATGGTTCTGTTAGCTCGAGTTGCTGCTAAAGGGGCAGCTCTTTCAGCTGGTACATTTAATCGTGCGTTGATGTCTTCAAAGGCACAAGCTGGTCGTTCTGTTGCATCAGCAACATTGGATGCCGTTGTATCTAAATTAGATCCAACAAACTTAGTTTCAGCATCATTTGCTAACCTTTCATCATCTCGTCTAAATCAAGCATCTCAAATTGCTTCTTTAGCACGTGGTGTAGATTCTGCAAGTGCTGAAAAATTAGGTGCGGTTGAGCAATACTCTGTAACGTTCAACCATGCTGGGGCTCAATTCGGTTTGACATACAACCTAGATGGTGGCAACGCATTTTCTAGCGGCAAAGGTACAACATCATTTGGTGCGAACGTTGCATCTGATGTGTTGGGCTTAAAAGCAATCGTATCTGCAGAAGCTTCGGTTGATGCAGGTAAAAATGCTTACGCAGCTTCATCTCTTGCTTCTTATAATGCAGGTGTAACTTTTGCAAAAGCATACAGCCTAGGTGGTTTGTCTGTGGTTCCAATGGGTGGATTCGGTGTGTCTTCTAACGCATTGAACTCATACTCAGCTGTGGTTCCAATGGCTGCAAGCGCTTTGGGATTGTACATGAACGATGTATCCTTTACTGCTGCAACATTCCACGCAGGTGTAAACCTAGCATTGGATGACTTTGTTGCTGCTGCAACAGGTGCAAATGCATCTTTGACATTGGGTGTGGCTGGATACTTAGCATCTTCTGCTAATGCAACATTATCAACAAGCGAAGGTAAGTCTTCTGACTTACAATTCGGTGGTGATGCTGTAACTCCATACGCTCAATTCAACCTTGGCTTTGCTACTGGTGAAAAGTTAAACACAATGGTTTCTTCTGGAATCGTTGCGGTGAACTTTGGTCTTGATCGTTAATTTGTTCAGTTAATCCTACCTTTAAAAGCACTCCCTTCGGGGGGTGCTTTTGTTTTCAGCTCATGGTAAAATATAAAAAAATGAGGAATCTGATGTATAAAAAATCTCTGTTATGTCTTTCGTTGTTGTTATCAGGGTGTGGAACAAACAACAATAATAATAACTCATCGGGGGGGGGTGTGCCTTCACAGCCGGCCAGTGATGATAGGCCCTCAACGTCAGTGAGTATTCCCCCGGCGTCAACGAAAGATCCGGCAAAAGAATTGGAAATTACGAATGGATCGGTAGTTTATTCAAAAAAGCATGTAATTGTGAATGCTGCGAATAAATGGTTAGCTCCGGGCGGTGTTTTAAGTGGGGCTATTTTTGGTGCAGCGGGCTCAGATAAAGTGTTAAAGGAAATTGCATCTAAACATGGGGGTGTTTCTAATCCATCTATGAGTGGAACGCCATTGCTTGAAACGTCCAAAGTGTTTACTACGGGGGCATATGATCTTTCCAAAAATGGTACTCAATATATAATTCACGCACTTGGACCAGATTTTACAGAGGCGCCTTATAGTAGTAATATTGAACTTGGATACACAGATTTGCGTCAGACCTACAAAAATGTATATGCAGAGATGGATCAATTAAATAAAACGCATCAAGTCACAACGATGGGTCTTATCCCTATTTCTGCAGGGGTATTTGCGGGCGGCGCGGATAAAACTAAATTGTATGAAATCATGGTCGAAGAAACACTTTCTGCGCTGCACACATTCCCAGCGTTGCAGCCGGAATTATACTTATACAGCGAAGGTGAATATGCTGCGGTAAAAAAAGTATTACTCTCAGTGGTATCAAAGTTAACGCCACCAAGTATGCTTTCGTCAGGGGTCGGGACAAGCTTATCAAAATTGGCGTTGATGGAATCGTCGACATATCAAGCACAGCTTTGTTCGGATGCTGTAAAGGGGGCGGCTGCGTCTTTCGGTTCGGTCCGTATAATAGGGAGTATTGTCGAAAATCCGACGGATAAAAAGACCCAACTTATTGTTGGAGATACCCATAAACACTCATTCTTAGGATGTGAGCTTGAAACAGCTTACCGCAATCAAGAACATGCTTATTTTTCAGTAAAAGCAACGGGTGCCATTCAAATGTCAGACAGCCTAAAACTTTCTGGTGGGATGGGGTATCTGCGCGAGAACATGGCGCTTAGCCTATCACAGAATGTGCGAAACTTTTTAAATTTGGATAGAAAAGATTATGAGCGACACGGTGTAGTGTGCGATGTGATTGCGCAGCATCAGGTGAACCTTTCCTCAATGGTATCCTTTACAACCAATGTGGGTATAAAAGCGGAATATATGGGGAAATTCTTAATATTTCCATTCTTGCATGTGTTGTGTAATATTCAAGGGTTAGGGGTCTCAGCGGTTATGACTCAACAAGAATTTGGGTTTAATTTTAATCATTATCAATAGGTAAAGTTCTAGGTATTTGTGGATCTATTATTAGATAAAGGGCGTATATATTGAAGTCTTTTTGAACTTGAATAGAGCAAGCATTGAATATGCCGTGTGATTAATTAAAATGGCAAATAAATTGACTTATTAAAATATATACCTATATTGTAGGATATATATTGGAAAAACTGTCATGAAATATCCCTCTTTTATTGCTATCTTATTAACGTCAACCTCCTTAATTCAGGGAACCTTTGTATGTCAACAAACTGTGGTTGGAGAAGTGGGTGAGGCTCGATTTTTCCAATTGTCTGTTGAGTATAGAGAGGGTGTCGATCGCCCAGGCTGCAAAATATTGCTGCAAGTGCCTTCTGAAACAGTTTATACCCATAAAGTTATACGATTAGAAAAAGATTGCATAGTATGTATGACCGACAATCCATTGTCGCATGCTTTGGTTCCAGATACTCCAGAGACCCGGCAAGAATGGAGTAAGGTAACTTTATTCTTATTGGAATTACTAAACGCCGGGCTGGAATACGCAAATCATTTAACAGATACCCACACAGAGGAAGAGCTTTCTAAGGTTCAGCTAATAAATAATGAGTTTGTATTCAAAGTGATGAATTTTTTATACTCTATTGACTTACTGCTTGATTCGGGAGGGTATATATCAGAAGCCCAATTAAACACCTTTTATCAAGATATTTTGAGTGCAATTGATAAGATAGAGCAAGACGAAAAGCAACTATCAAAACCATTCATTGACATCATGTATGTGCCTATTCGAAATTGGGTGAAAACACGGTTACCTATTTGCAACATGTATGAGTATGTGCGACCTCAAGTTAGATCGGGATTAAGTACAGTGGGGTATTGTTTCAGTCAGAAAAATATTTTCAAGAGTACTTTCCAAAAATTTCGGAATATACAAAAATACAAGCGTTTGTATCTAAAACAAAAGCCCGTGATTTTGAGTATCAGGCAGATTGGAACAGCTTTGTTGAAAGTGCATCGGATCAAAAGGTGGAATCCTTTATGAGAATGGCACGTGCAGGAAAAGAAGAAGATAATGTTATGGCGTATGTACGTTTCTTAGAAAGCGTCAAGGAGGCAGAAGAAGCATTAGTATCTAAATGGATGGCAAAAATACAAGAAGATGAACATCGTTTTATAGGTCGTCGACAACACGTGCAAGATCCCCAAGAGGCGAAAAAACAAAGAAAGCAAAAAGATCCAAAAGCAATGCTTGCGGAGATGATGCGAGATATGGGGATAGAAGATAGCCCTCCGGAATCTCCCGCTAAAAAAGGTGATAAAAAACAAGTTAAACAAGAACAGCCATCCCCGGCATCAAAAGGTGATGCGAAAAAAGTTCAGAAGACGCCTGGGAAACCGTCTAAGGTTGACGACGTAAGCGCTGCTGTGCCAGCAAGTGCGGTAGTCACAGTTTTCGGTATGTCGGAGGAAGAGCGTTCGCAAAAGCTTGAAGAAACCAAAGCAAAAAATGCTAATAAAAAGGCTCAATTAAAGGCACGTCAAGAAATGCTAGCAGAGCGCAGACAGGAATCAGCTGCATCTGCGGGCGTTGTCGCTGCTGCAGTTCAACAACGCGCTGAAAGAAGTTGGGTTGATCAAGCATTTGATGCAAAATTGTCCCCCTATAGTAAGGATCAACGGATCGATCCTTCAATCTTTGAGGGTAAGCCAGATTTTACAATGACCATGAAAACATTAGACGCTGCAGGTATTTATGTGAATGCTAATGTTCATGGAAATGAAAAAGGAGTCGCACGCTGGGTGGGTGCCGATGGAAAAAATGTGATGGTGTGGTTTGATCGCCCCCATGGTGCTCAATTGCGAATGGGTGAAAAAGCAGGGTGGGTGATTGGATTGATAAAACGATTGCGTGAGACGGGTAAACTAGGCGGATAAAAAAATATACATTTTTTATGCATTACCCCTTGACATACAAGGGGAATACCTGTAGAAATAGAGTCATTAAATCACCCTGGGGGGTGTAGCTCAGTTGGTTAGAGCGCAGGCCTGTCACGCCTGAGGTCGCGGGTTCGAGCCCCGTC
>DITM01000069.1 GCA_002422845.1 Candidatus Paracaedibacteraceae bacterium UBA6184 | reverse complement strand
TGCCTCGGTGCGTTTAATTAAAAAAAGTAAAACACTTTAACAACGACCTACAACCCAAAGGAACACTACAACTACACACGAAACCATTTCAATTTCATTCCCAAACCTTACCCCGCCCATGCCCGAAATGGGTCAAAAATCACCTCGTGTTCTTATAACACGTCTCAAATCACATCGGATCTAACTTATCGGATGCAACGATACGTTGCTGAGTTCCCCAAACACTTCCCCACGTTTATGCGGCTCAAGCACATCGCATTGCGATGTGTAGCGGCAACTAGCCGCTTGGCGCGTAAAGCGCCCTTGAGCCGTCAAACTCAACGGGATGCCGCAACTGAATGTTTACTTAATGGGTCCAGGGGTCACCCCTGGTGCCACCGCACGTTGCCCTATTTCTGAGTTTGCTGTTGCCACATACTTGCATAGTTTCCCTTCAGCTTTAATAACTCAGCATGTGTACCACGTTCGATAATATGCCCCCGATCCATCACTAATATTTGATCCGCATTTACAATGGTTGATAAACGGTGCGCGATAATTAATGTTGTTTTACCTTTAGAAATCTCCATAAGGTTGTGTTGAATCTCTTGTTCTGTATGGCTATCTAACGAACTGGTCGCTTCGTCAAAGATAAAAATCTTTGGATTTTTTAACAAGGCTCTGGCAATCGCCACACGTTGTTTCTCGCCCCCTGATAATTTTAAACCACGCTCTCCAACCCTTGTTTTTAAACCTTCAGGCAACAGTTTAATAAATTGATTCAAATGCGCTCCCTCAATTGCCTCTCTGACTTCATCAGGACTGGCATTCATTTTTCCATATCGAATATTGTATTCAAGCGTATCATTAAACAATACCGTATCTTGGGGGACAACTGCGATTAAGCTTCTCAATTCACGTTGAGATACCGATCGAATATCAACCCCATTCAACATGATGCACCCCTTCGACACATCGTAAAACCGGAATAGCAATCGTGTGATCGTTGACTTACCTGAACCACTTTCACCGACCAGTGCAATGGTTTGCCCCTCTTGAATATTCAATGAAATATCCTTTAGAATCTGACGCTCTGGTGCATAACTAAACTCAACATGCTCAAACGATATTTGGACTTTACCATTAGGAATTGCCGTGGGTTTAGGCACATCTTTAATATCAGGTTCCGCCTTTAATACATCCATCATCGTATTTAATTTCAAAAAGGCTTCCCTCATCTCGCGGTACATAAACCCCAGATTTCCCAAGGGAATATACAGCTGAATTAAATATGCATGAATCATCACATACTGACCCAATGATAATGTTTTATCAAGAACACCCATGGACGCAAAATACATACAAATGATTAAACCGATCCCAGCAATAATACCTTGAGCTACGTTTAGCAGAGATAAAGACTCTCTTAATTTTACTGAAATCCGCTCATAGCTGCTTAATGTTTCATCGTATAACATTGATTCGTTTGCTTCGTTTCCAAAATATTTAACAGTTTCATAATTCAACAAACTATCCAATGCCTTTTGATTGGAATTGGCTTCAAATTGATTGCGCTCTCTAAGAACACGCGTCCGATAATTGGTAATCCAATATGTACACAGAACATATAAACTTATTGTTATGAAAATAATCAAAAAGAAATGTACAGGAAACAAGTACAGTAAAAAACCCCAGACCAATATAATTTCAACCACCGTTGGAAAAAAACCAAAGGTTGAAAATTGAATTAACCGCTCCATGGATTGAACGCCTTGTTCAATATATCGCGTAACAGCGCCAGTCTGACGATCAAAATGAAACCGCAAACTTAATGAATGCAGATGATTAAAGACTTCTAACGCCAACATACGAATGGCTCGATACAACACCCTGGAAAATAGAATTTCTCGAACATCATTCAGGGATGTAGACAACAAACGTATGATGCCATACATCACAATCAATGCACTCACAGAAACAGTTGCTTGTAACGTTCCATTCAGCATATCAATTGTTTGCTGAAAATATATTGGAACATACGAGGCTAATATTTTGGCTAACACTAACAGTACCGCAGAAAAAACAACGATCAGTTTTGCCGATACATTATGCTTACTCCAAAAATACGGCATTATGCGTTTAAGTGAATTAGACGATTGCATGTTATGTCCTTTTTAGCCTTATATTTCTTTATTTAATTTCAACGGTTTTTCCATTTCTGATTAATTTAATGGATTTTATCTTTTCGGATGAAAGCACTCTTAATAGGTCGCTTACATTCAAAATTGTTTGAGCATTAATCATATGAATAATGTCATATTGTTGAAATAGCCTAAGCGCTGCATTCTGAACGACGGCTCCTAGGATAATGACACCTTCTCGCATGCCTTCTAAATTTAATTCTGCTTCTAAGGCTGGGGACAAATTAGCAATCACAACGCCATCAAACACGTGGTTCCCTTTAAGGGTAGTTCGTTGCTTCTCCGGTGCTTCAACCGGTTTAATTAATGGAAATTGTGTTGTTAATTCTTTATCTTTACGTTTTAATTTTAGACTCACTGTCTCTCCAACTGGAATACCTGCTAACCGATAATAAAATGTTTCTTTATCCGGCAACGGCTTTCCATTAAGTTCTAAAATCAAATCACCCACTTGAACCTCTTTCGCAGATCTTAATGAATGCACTGCATTTACAACCACTCCCATGGGGATATCCATCTCAAAGGTTTTAGCAATTTGAGGAGTAACTGTTTGCACCAATAAACCTGACCACCCACGCTGGACATCGCCCCCTCCATTGTTTAATTGAGCAACAGCTGGCTTGGCCATATTGATGGGGATAGCAAACCCAATTCCTGCAGAGGTTCCTGATTTTGAAATGATAAAGTTATTGATACCAATCAACTGACCTTCCATATTCACAAGGGCTCCTCCAGAGTTACCCACATTAATCGAGGCATCCGTTTGAATGAAACCACCAAACCGGCTGACGGCTGATACGATACCCGTTGTAACAGTTGTCCCCACTCCAAATGGGTTACCAATAGCAACGACCATATCCCCTACTTCCATAGCCTCGGGATCACCAATTTCTATGGGAATAAGCTCAACTTTTGGATCTTGAATTTGTAACACTGCTAAATCGATTTTGTCATCCTTAACAGCGACTTTTGCATCATATACTCTACCGTCCTGTAAGATGACTTTGATCTTCGTCGCATCTTGAATCACGTGGACATTGGTTAGAACAGTACCTTCTTTTCCAATGATCACACCCGATCCTAATGAACGTTGTATAATTTCACGGGGCATCGCAAACAATGAATCAAAATTAAACCCCTTCCCCATGAACAATTGCATCATAGGATCCATTGCAAAGGGTGAATTTTGAACCACCTGAACACGTTCGGAATAAATGTTAACAACAGAGGGGGCTACTTTTTTTACCACCGGTGAAAATGAAAAGACACCACCTTGAAATAATTTAGAAGGTTTATTGGCCATCGCCGACACTGATGGCACATTCAAAGGTACTGTAGCTTTATCAGGAATAGCATCGTTCTTAGTTTCTTTGGGAATGGACGTCTTATCTGTGGGCGAAACTTGGCGATTCCCCATTCCATAAGATAGACTTATCCCACATACAACAACGACACATATAGTTTGTAATGTTTTCAATACCATTTTAACTCTCCACCATAAAATAAAAAAAGGGCCTCAAGGGCCCTATTCTAAATCAAAGACGGTTAACAATTCACTTATTCAGCTTGTTGTTCCGCTTCTACGTACTCTACAGGACCCGAATCAGTTCCTTTAGCTGTTAGATCTCGGTCAATGAATTCGATCACAGCCATTGGCGCCATATCACCATGACGGAAGCCCGCTTTTAAAATGCGAGTGTATCCGCCTGGGCGCTCTTTAAAGCGTGGACCCAAGTGATTTAACAAACGTTCTACTGATTGATGGTTTCCATTTAGGAATGCCAATAAATAGCGACGGCTTGCTAATGTGTTTTCTTTTGCAACAGTAACCAATTTTTCAACAATTGGACGTAAGTCCTTTGCTTTTGGAAGCGTTGTTTTAATTTGTTCATGCTTTACTAAGGCGGTTACTAATGATTTCAATAACGCGGTACGTTGCCCAGTGTTGCGATTAAATTTACGACCTTTCAGTGCGTGTCTCATGTTTAACTCCTACCTTAATAAGGTTCTTCTATTTTTTTTGCTAATTCTTCGATATTTTCTGGTGGCCACCCATCAACCCTCATACCTAAATCAAGGCCAAGATGTACCAACACTTCTTTAATTTCATTCAATGACTTACGACCAAAGTTAGGTGTACGTAATAGTTCACCTTCAGATTTAGCCACTAAATCACCAATGTAAATAATATTTTCATTGCGCAGACAGTTCATTGAACGCACAGAAAGTTCCAACTCTTCCACTTTGCGTAATAAATTACGGTTAAATGGAAACTCTGGCTCATCTTCTGCTGCACTCATCGGCTTTGGCTCTTCAAAATTAATGAATTGCTGTAGCTGATCTTGCAAAATACGTGCTGCCAATGCAATTGAATCTTCAGGAGTAATTGAGCCATTTGTCTCAATGTCCAAAACCAATGTATTGTAGTCTGTATCTTGACCAACACGAGTATCTTCAACTGTGTACGCAACGCGCTTTACAGGAGAGAAAATTGCGTCAATTGGAATAATTCCAATTTCGTCTTCTACTCCACGGTTACGTTCAGCAGGAACATATCCTTTGCCAACTTCAACGCTTAATTCCATTGACACTTTTGCATTCGCATCCAGTGTAAATAAAACCAAATCCTTATTAATTACTTCAACAGCAGCTGTTTCGGTAATCATACCTGCAGTTACAACACAAGGGCCAACAACATCCAGACGAACCTTTTGCGTGTCAGCTGAATGAGACTTAAGCGCCAATTGCTTAATGTTCAAAATAACATCAGTAACGTCTTCACGAACCCCAGGTATTGTACTAAATTCGTGTAACACACCGTCAACTTTAATGCGTACCACTGCAGCACCTTGTAAAGATGACATCAGTACACGGCGCAATGCATTACCTAAAGTTACACCGAAACCTCTTTCCAGCGGGCTTACTACAACCTTTGCTGAATTTGGATTAGATCCAAGTTTAATGTCTATTTTTTGAGCCTTAATTAAAGACTGCCAATTACTTTGAATCACGAGAGAAACCCCTTCTTACATACACACGTAATTAATAATTAAACGCGACGACGCTTTGGAGGACGGCACCCGTTATGAGCAATCGGTGTTACATCTTTAATTGCTGTCACAACCAATCCGACTGCATGAAATGCACGCAGAGCAGACTCACGACCAGATCCAGGTCCCTTTACCTTTACAGATAAAGTCTTTAGACCGTGTTCCATGGCTTTCTTAGCTGCATCTTCAGCTGCCATTTGAGCAGCGAATGGAGTGGATTTACGAGAACCCTTAAACCCTTTTGCTCCAGCAGTTGACCATGCAATGGTGTTTCCATGAAGGTCTGTAATCGTAATTACAGTGTTGTTAAAAGTTGAATTAATAAATGCCATACCTGTTACGACATTTTTCTTTTCGCGTTTACGGATACGCGTTGCTGTTTTTTGACTCATCGTTTACCTACCACTATTTCTTCTTACCAGCGATTGCAACTGCTTTACCCTTACGCGTGCGGGCATTCGTACTAGTACGTTGACCACGAACTGGCAAGCGTTTACGGTGACGTAGGCCACGATAGCAACCTAAATCTTGTAATCGTTTAATGTTCATTGAAACTTCACGACGAAGATCACCTTCTACTTGATAATCGCTATCGATCACTGTACGAATTTTTAATACTTCTTCGTCTGTTAATTGGAATACTCGCTTTGTATCAGCGATACCCACTTTTGTACAAATATCTTTTGCATGCATCTGCCCAATTCCGTAAATGTAACGAAGGGCAATTTCAACACGCTTCTGAGTCGGTATATTTACACCTGCTATACGCGCCACTTGTTTCTCCTTGATTCTTTTTCCGAATGTAAACTTCTTTATATCCCTTTATAGGAAAAGGGGTATAAAGTCAATCTTTATTCGTTTTTACAATATATTTTCTATTTGATGAAACACAACATCCACAGGTTGCATCCCATCGACTAATATAATATTAAGATCGCGATCTCTGAAAAAGTCTAAGACCGGAGCCGTTGCCTCTTCATACATCATCATTCTTGTCTTAACGGTATCTTCATTATCATCACTTCTGACTTTGAAGGTATCCGAGCCACAAACATCACATACGCCTTCAGTTGAAGGAGTTTTAAAATATTTGTTATAAATCTCTCCGCACGTTGCACATGCAAAGCGTCCAGAAATTCGTTTAATCAAAACATCTTCATCAACGCCGATGTTAATCACTGTTTGGATCATTTCTTTGCGTTGAGTTAATAGATTTAATAAGTACTCAGCTTGTTCAACAGTCCTAGGAAAACCATCATATAGAATCCCCTCTGCATCTGAGTTTTTATCTAAAAATAATTCAATTAATTTAAAAACAATCGCATTATCTGGAAATTTACCTTGCGCCATAATATCAGCACACGTCTTTCCAATCTCAGATCCAGCAGCTACTTCTGCTCTCAATAAATCACCTGTTGAAACAACACGAATACCGTACTTTTCTTCAAGTTTTTTAGATTGAGTTCCTTTCCCAGATCCTGGAGCACCAAAAATAACTAGGTGCTTCATGCCTTGGGTAATCCCTTGCCTTTAGACCATGACTTTTTCATCAAGCCTTCATATTGCTGGGCAATCATATGTGAGTGTATTTGCCCTACAGTTTCGATGGTTACGCTCACAACGATCAATACACCTGTTCCACCTAACGCTAATGGGATCGACGAATACCGTGTAAAGATTTCTGGCATAACACATACAAGTGAAATATACGCAGCACCTGCAACCGTTAATCGGGTTAAAATATAATCCAAATAATCCGCCGTGTTTTTACCAGGACGAATCCCTAAAACCAAAGCCCCACCCTTACGCAAGTTTTCAGCAGTCTCTTCAGAGTTAAAGACAACAGACGTGTAAAAGAACGCAAAGAATACAATCAACGCTACATAAAGGATAATAAACCCCCACGTTCCATGTTGAAAGTTAGCCGCAAAACGCCCAAGCCAACCTGATCCGTCGGAAAACCCTGCTATCGTTGCTGGAAAGCTTAATAAAGCTCCCGCAAAAATTGGAGGAATTACACCAGAACTGTTTAACTTTAATGGTAAGTGTGTAGAGTTTCCACCATACATCTTATTACCAACTTGACGCTTTGGATACTGGATATTGATTTTACGGAATGAACGTTCCATGAAGACAACAAACAATACAATGGCAGTGGCTAAGACCAAAACAGCCACAACAAATAATGGACTGATTGTTCTGTTACGCCCCATTTCAAACAACAGTGCAAGACCTTGAGGTAACCCAGAAATAATACCCGCAAAGATGATCAAAGAGCTTCCTTGACCAATTCCGCGAGATGTAATCTGCTCACCCAACCACATTAAGAATACAGTTCCCCCGACTAGAGACGTAATAAACGTTACTCTAAACAAGAGTCCGGATTCCATAACGGGAGAGTCTCCAACCGTTTCTAAAAAGATTGCCATTGAAGATGCTTGGAAGATAGCAATAATCACAGTCAAGTAACGAGTATACTGGTTGATTTTCTTTCGCCCAGTTTCACCGTCTTTTTTCAATGCTTCCAGTTGAGGAACGATACTCGTTAACAACTGTGTGATGATGCTTGCAGTAATGTATGGAACAATCGACAAAGCGAAAATTGTCATACGACTTAAAGCACCACCACCGAATGTGTTAAAGACAGCTAACAAGCCCCCTGCAGCTTTACCCGCTAAATTTGCCATAGCCACTGGATCTATTCCTGGTGAAGGAATAAAAGTACCAAATCGATATACGATTAATGCGCCCAGTGTAAACCAAATACGCTTCTTAAGATCCTCTGCTTTTGAAAAAGCTTTCAAACTGAAAGAGGATGCTAATTGTTCTGCTGCAGATGCCATATTATGCTCGTTTCTTTATCTTTTTATGCGACTACTGTTAATGATCCACCAGCTTTTTCGATTAATTCCTTAGCTGATGCAGAAAATGCATGCACATGTAAATTAATCTTAGCTTTTAGTTCACCTTTTCCAAGTACTTTAACGGGAAGCTTTGTTGAACGCAATAAACCTGCTTCAACTAAAACTTCTGCATTAATGTCTTTTGTCGCATCTAAACGTTTTTCATCAATAAACTTTTGGATCATGCCCACGTTTACAGCTGCAATTTCCTTAGCGAAGATGTTCGTGAAACCACGTTTTGGTAAACGACGATAAATTGGCATTTGTCCACCTTCAAATCCACCAATTGATGAACCTGATCTAGACTTTTGTCCTTTAACGCCTCGACCCGAAGTCTTGCCTTTACCAGAACCGATACCACGACCCAAACGCTTTTTGTCTGGGCGTGAACCTTCGTTATCTCTTAATTCATTTAACTTCATGATGAGAGCCTCTTATTCTTCGACGCGAATCAAATGATGTACTTTACGAATCATCCCACGTACAGCAGGAGTATCTTCAAGTTCACGTGAACGGTGCATCTTGTTTAAACCTAGTCCAACTAACGTCGCTTGCTGATCAGCAGGACGACGAATCGGACTACGCACTTGCGTAACCTTTAAGGTTTTCTTTTCAGTAGCTTTCTTACTCATCAGTTAGCTCCTTTTTTCCTTTGGTATCGCGACGCGTTACTAAATCAGCAACACGAAGACCGCGACGACTTGCCACTAAACGTGGAGACGTTACGTTCTTTAACGCTTCAAATGTTGCACGAACCATGTTGTGTGGGTTTGTCGTTCCGATAGATTTTGCCACAACGTCATGGATGCCTAAAGCTTCCAATACTTGACGTGTTGCTCCACCGGCGATAATCCCAGTACCAGGCGCTGCTGCACGAAGAATAATCTTACCTGCGCAGAAACGTCCTTCTGCATCATGGTGCAATGTACGCGCATCCCTTAAAGGAATACGAATCATTGTACGCTTTGCTTCTTCTGACGCTTTACGAACGGCATCTGGAACTTCACGAGCTTTACCGCTACCGAATCCAACTTTGCCTTTACCATCACCAACCACAACTAAAGCGGAGAAAGAGAAGTTTTTACCTCCTTTAACAACCTTACATACGCGGTTGACGCTAACAAGCTTATCGACTAAATCGGTATCTTGTTGCGCTACTTTTTCTGTATTTTTACGAGCCATTAACTTCATTCTCCTAGAATACTAAGCCATTTTCACGAGCGCCGTCGGCCAAAGCCTTCACACGACCGTGATACAAGTAACCACCGCGGTCAAAGTACACATCTTTAACCCCTACTTTTACTGCGCGTTCTGCAACCAGTTTACCGATAAAACCAGCAGCATCTTTTGTTCCAGCCTTAGGACCTTTAAAGTCTTTTTCAACTGTGGATGCAGATGCAACTGTATGACGCTTTGCATCATCAATTACTTGTGCATAAATATGCTGATTTGAACGGAACACAGATAAGCGAAGTTTTGCTTCACCAGAAACTTGCTTTAACTTGTATCGGTTGCGACGTTGACGTCGTAAATTTAATTCTCTACTACTTACTGCCATGATGTCTTACCTTTACTTCTTCTTACCTTCTTTACGCAAGATGTATTCNNGCGATTTGACCGATTTGTTGTAAATCCGCACCAAATATGCTAATAGACGTTGGCTTTTCACACTTTACTTCCACACCTTGTGGAATTGGGTATTGTACATCATGACTAAATCCAAGTTGAATGTTTAACATGTTACCTGCAACGCTTGCACGATAACCGACACCCACCAACTCTAAATCTTTCTTAAAGCCAACACTCACACCTGTTACCAGGTTTTGAAGGCGGCTACGATTAGTACCCCACAACATACGTGTTTGACGCTCTTTATTACGTGGCGCCACAACAATTGTGTTGCTCTCAATTTTTATATCAACTTCACCCGTTACAGTGTACGACAATGCACCTTTTGGACCTTTAGCAGATACAACTCTGCCTTCCATAGATACTTGAACACCAGAAGGGACAGAAATTGGGTTTTTACCAACTCGAGACATAATTCCCTCCCCTTAAAACATCGTACATAAAATTTCGCCACCAACATTATTTTGACGAGCTTGATCATCGGACATCACACCTTTGGGTGTAGATAGAATCGCGATTCCAAGACCATTATAATAGGTTGGTATCTTTGCAGATTGTACATACATCCGGCGACCGGGTGTAGACATGCGGCGAATTTTTTTAATTACGGGTTCGTTTGAATAATATTTTAATTCAATACGAATATCTTTAATACCCTGACGTACTTCTACTTCTTCGTAATGCTTAATGAAGCCTTGATTTTTCATCACTTCAAGAACCGCACACTTTAATCTAGAGTGTGGGCACGTCAACACAACCTTGTGAGCTTGTTGAGCGTTACGAATACGTGTTAGCATATCAGCAATAGGATCTGACATAGACATTTGCGTTTTTCCTTTTTACCAGCTTGCTTTTTTCAATCCTGGAATCAATCCGTGATTTCCCATCTCACGTAACATGATTCTTGAAATTCCAAATTTGCGATAGTTACCGCGAGAACGTCCCGTTAACATGCAACGGTTACGAACACGAATTCTAGCGCCACTTCTTGGCATTTCGGCCAATTCTAGTGTTGCTTTGAAACGTGCCTCTGGAGCAGCATTTCGGTCAGACGCAAGTGCCTTTAATTCAGCACGCTTGGGAGCATACTTCTTTGCGAGGCGTTTACGCTTCTCATTAGTTTCTATTGAACCTTTTTTAGCCATTTAGGAACTTCCTTCTTAGTTAATCGGCATGTTTAATGCTTTAAGCAACGCTTTTGCTTCAGCATTAGTTCTTGCAGACGTTACGAACACAATGTCCATTCCGCGAATTTCATCGATTTTATCGTAATCAATTTCCGGAAAGACGATCTGTTCTTTAATACCAAAAGTATAATTCCCACGACCATCAAAGCTTTTGCCAGACAATCCGCGAAAGTCGCGAACACGTGGTAAGGCGATATTAATGAGTCGATCAACGAATTCATACATTTGGTTTTTGCGTAATGTAACCTTGACGCCAAGGTTCATGTCCTCTCGGACCTTAAAACCAGCAATCGACTTTTTAGCCTTTGTTACCACAGGTTTTTGTCCAGCAATGGCAGTCAAATCGTTAACAGCAAATTGAATTTTTTTGCTGTCTTGAGCTGCTTTACCGACACCCATGTTGATAACAACCTTTAAAAGCCTAGGAACCTCAAAAATATTCTTATAATCAAATTCTTTTTGAAGCGCTGATTTTATGGTTTTGTTATAAACTTCTTTCAAGCGTGTCATAATTTTCTCTATTTCTTATCTAAAACTTCACCGGAACGACGCGCAACACGCGTTTTTGTTCCATCTTTTGAAATATTGTACCCAACGCGTGTTGGTTTGTTATCCTTCGGATCCAAAACCATTACGTTAGATGCATGTATTGAGGCTTCCACACGTTCAATGCCGCCCGCAGACATCTGCGAAGGGCGCTTGTGCTTTACCACAATATTCAAACCTTTTACTTTCACACGGCGTTCATCACGTAATACTTCGATAATTTCGCCGGTTTTACCTTTGTCCTTACCAGTAGTTACTTGTACTGTATCGCCTTTTTTAATACGCCACTTTTCCATTTATAGAACCTCCGGAGCCAATGAAATAATACGCATATAACCACGCCCACGTAATTCACGTGTTACTGGTCCAAATATACGTGTTCCAATCGGTTCACCTTGTTTGTTCAATAATACTGCAGCGTTACCATCAAAACGAATAGCAGAGCCATCGTCGCGACGGATCGCTTGAGCCGTACGAACGATCACAGCTTTATGAACCTCACCTTTTTTTACTTTACCATTAGGGATCGCATCCTTTACAGACACAACAATTACATCCCCAACAGAAGCGAATTTGCGCTTACTTCCGCCCAATACTTTAATACAAAGTACTTCGCGGGCACCAGAGTTGTCAGCAACATCTAATCTCGATTCAGGTCTAATCATTTTTCAACCCTTACTTTGCTTCTGCTTGGTTAGTTATCACTACCCAATTCTTTGACTTAGAAATCGGGCGAGACTCTTGAATTGAAACAATATCCCCAGCTTTGAAGCTATTGTTTTCATCGTGTGCCGCGTACTTTTTGTGAGAGAGGACGGACTTCTTGTATAAAGGATGAACGTAACGACGCTCAACCTTTACGACAACTGTCTTGTCTTGCTTATCACTAACAACGACACCTTGCAATACGCGCTTTGGCATAATGTATATATTCTCCTATTGCAATTAGGCCTGACGTTGCTTTTGTGACAGCAACGTCTTGACACGTGCGATTGTCTTACGGTTTTTAGACAACCCAGAGGTATCAGTTAATTCCCCAGCAACCTTCTGAAAACGTAAAGCCATCATAGATTTACGTGATTCAATAATTTGCTGTTTCAAGTCTTTTTCGTTTAACTTTTTTAATTCTGTTAACTTCATGACGTTTCCTTAGTCTAACCGTTTGACGAACTTTGTCAGCAATGGCAGTTTTGCCGCTGCTAAGCTCATCGCTTCACGGGCAACCTCTTCAGGAACCCCGTCCATCTCAAACAAGATGCGACCGGGATGAATTCGGCATGCCCAGAATTCAACGCTACCTTTACCACTTCCCANNACATCTGGGAAAATACGAATCCAAACACGTCCAGAACGTTTTATGTGACGTGTCATTGCACGACGCGCCGATTCAATCTGACGCGCTGTAATGCGTTCAGGAGTTAGCGCCTTCAACCCAAAAGAGCCGAAGTTAAGAGTTGCACCGGATTTCGCAACCCCGTGAATGCGCCCCTTAAACGCTTTCCTAAATTTTGTTTTCTTTGGACTTAACATAATTACAACAATCCTGTGTTAAAATCAACCTTTACTTGCTTGAACGAGGTTCGCGAGAACGATTTTCGTTAGTTACGATGTTCGCATCACTTAAATCATTCTTATCGCCGCGGTACAAAAATACCTTTACCCCGATCACCCCATATGTTGTATGTGCTTCTGCTAAGCCATAATCAACATCTGCACGCAATGTATGCAATGGCACACGACCATCACGATACCATTCCATACGCGCAATTTCCGCGCCGCCTAAACGACCAGAACAGTTTACACGAATACCCTTAGCACCCATACGAAGTGCTGATTGCATTACGCGCTTTACTGCACGACGGAAAGATACACGACGCTCTAACTGTTGAGCCACATTTTCAGCAGCAAGACGAGCATCAAGCTCTGGCTTGCGAACTTCGATAATGTTCAACATCACATCTTCACTGCGAGTTAATGCAGCAAGTTGCGCGCGTAGCTTTTCAATATCAGCACCTTTTTTACCGATGATAACACCGGGACGTGCAGTGTGAATTGAAATGCGGCATTTTTTTGCTGGACGTTCAATAATCACTTGTGAAACAGATGCTTGCTTTAAATTCTTAAATACGAATTTGCGAATCATCGCATCTTCTAATAACAAAGCACCATATTCTTTTTTGTCAGAATACCAACGTGAATCCCACGTGCGGTTAATTCCAAGTCTTAAACCGATTGGATTGACCTTTTGACCCATTATGCCACCTCTACTTCACGAACAATTACAGTCATACGGCTGTAACGCTTTAAAATGCGTGCGCCACGACCACGAGCCCGTGGCATCATACGCTTTAACATCAGCGCTTTACCAACAAAGGCTTCTGCAACAACTAATGAATCTACGTCTAATCCATGGTTATTTTCAGCATTAGAGATCGCAGATGAAATCAACTTGCGAACTTCTTGTGCTGCGCGCTTTTTAGAAAACGCTAATGTATCCAACGCGTCACCTACGTGCATGCCACGAATCAACTGAGCCAATAAGTTTAACTTACGTGGAGTTGTCGTTAACAAACCAACTTCAGCTTTTGCAGTATTAGCCGGTAATACACGTTGAGTTTTTGGTTTACTCATAACTGATTACCCTTTCTTTGCTTTTTTATCTGCACCATGCCCCCAGAAGGTACGCGTTGGTGAAAACTCACCGAACTTGTGACCAATCATGTTTTCAGACACAATCACAGGAATGAACTTTTTACCATTGTGTACGCCGAACGTAAGCCCTACAAATTGAGGCAAAATCGTTGAGCGGCGTGACCAAGTTTTAATAATCTCTTTACGTCCAGACGCACGAACGCCATCTGCTTTTTTAAGCAAATAACCGTCGACAAAAGGACCTTTCCAAACTGAACGAGCCATATTTTACCCCTTTACTTACTACGACGACGAATAATGTACTTCTGAGTAAGCTTGTTACTCCGAGTACGATTACCTTTTGTACCAATACCCCATGGTGTTTTCCAGTTCATACCACCATTTGTACGACCACCGTGTGGGTGATCTACTGGGTTCATCGCGATACCGCGAACTGTTGGACGAATACCCTTCCAACGAGAACGACCAGCCTTACCTGAATTTTCGTTCTTGTGATCTTGGTTAGATACGGCACCAATCGTTGCATAGCATTCAGCGTGTACAACACGAAGCTCACCAGACTTTAATTTCAACTGAGCCATATCGCCATCACGTCCAACTAATTGAACAAAGGCACCCGCTGCACGAGCAATCTGACCGCCTTTACCAATTTTTAATTCTACGTTATGAACCAATGTACCAATTGGAATATTGCGCAATGGCAATGCATTTCCTGGTTTAATGTCCGCAGTAACGCCAGACTCAACCTTATCACCAACTTTTAAACGTTGCGGAGCAATAATGTATGACAAGGAAGCATCTTCATAGCGAATCAACGCGATAAAGCTTGTACGGTTTGGATCGTATTCCAAACGCTCAACTGTTGCAACACCTGCTGTACGGCGTTTAAAATCGATCATACGATAACGGCGCTTGTGACCACCACCCTGGTGACGAACCGTAATTCGTCCAGTGTTGTTACGACCACCTTGCTTGCGAAGACCCTCAGTCAATGACTTTTCGGGATCTCCCTTCCAAAGGCTTGACTTGTCAACTAATACTAATTGACGACGCCCTGGAGTGACTGGTTTAAAAAACTTTAAACTCATTTTATCATTCCTGCACTAAGATCTATAGATTGACCTTCGGCTAAACGCACGTAGGCCTTTTTCAGATCTGATTGTTTTCCAATACGACCGCGGAAACGTTTTACTTTTCCTTTAAGGATCGTTGTGTTGATTTTTTCAACCTTTACACCGAAAATATTTTCAATCGCTTGTTTTAGTTCATGCTTTGAAGCATCAACTGCAACCTTGAAAACTACACAGTTTTTCTCCGCACAAGCGGTTGCTTTTTCAGTAATGTGAGGTGCGCGAATAACGCTGTATTGGCGTTCTTTGCTAATCACATGAATTTTACGACTTCCGTGATTCATCATTTCTTTAATCGCTCCTCTAATTTCTTTACGGCTTCCTGTGTCATTATCAAGGTATCACGGCGCAAAATGTCATACACGTTTGCACCCATAGATGGTAAAACATCCATTTTTGGAATGTTTTGAATCGCACGAAAGAAATTTTCATTCACTTGTTCCGCACCAATAAATAACGCTGATTCAAAACCAAATGCACCAAGCTTTGCTTTCAATTCTTTTGTCTTATGTGAAGACATATCAAATGAATCCACAATAATTAATTTATTTTCAGCCGCTTTCTGAGACAACGCACAACGCAATCCTAATGCACGCACTTTCTTTGGAAGATCATGTGCATGGCTTCTTGGATGAGGTCCATGAGCCACAGCACCCTTACGGAACTGAACGCTTCTTAAAGAACCTTGACGCGCATTACCCGTACCTTTTTGACGGAATGGCTTACGTGTTGTACCGCTAATCATACTTACTGTACGTGTAGAGTGTGTTCCTTGACGACGCTTTGCAAGTTGCCAATAGACAACACGTGCTAAAATGTCGCGACGAACCTCTACGCCAAATACTGATGAGTCTAACGCGAGATCACCAGTTTTCTTGTTATCAAGACTTAAAACTTGAGTTTTCATCGTTCTACCCTACCCTATTCAGCTTGTTCAGAATTTGCGTTTGAAACAGCGCTATCCGCTTTGCGAATTGCTGCTGGGAAAGGCAAATCTGTTGGAAGTTTTTTCTTAACTGCGTCACGCACTAATACAAACGTACCTTGTGCTCCAGGAAGAGCTCCTTTTACAAGAATCAATCCCTTTTCGACATCAGTTCCAACGATTTCCAAACTCATCACAGTACGTTGTTTATTTCCCATCTGTCCTGGCATTTTCTTTCCAGGAATAACACGACCGGGATCTTGACACATACCTGTTGAACCAGGAACGCGGTGAGCTAACGAGTTACCGTGAGATGCACGACCACCACCAAAGTTCCAACGCTTCATAACACCGGC
>DITM01000062.1 GCA_002422845.1 Candidatus Paracaedibacteraceae bacterium UBA6184 | reverse complement strand
GGAGGTGTTTTTTTTACTGCTTCATAAAACATAAGGATAATATTGATGAAGGTTTTATTTTTAAATGGTGTTTCTGACAAACAAAAAAGCTTAGATCAGACCCTAAAGGGTAATCAATTAACTGTTCAATGTACGGGTACCTCAAATGTAGGTGACTTGCTAAAAACCTCAAGCGTTAATAAATTAAATGCAATCATCGGATTTTATGAAGCTCCATTGTCCTCTGAAAACCTTGAGAATGTAGATTGTATTTTTAATGAAATTGCTGAACCAGACTCACATAAAAAGTCTCTTGAAAAAGCCTGTGAAATATTAAGAGAAACACATACCCCAATTATAAATCACCCAAAACATATTTTAGAGACAACGCGTAATAAGATTTACGAAACATTAGTGCATCTGGATGAGCAATTAATTGTTCCTAAAACGATTAGAGTCGTAGCAGGTTTAAATAATTTATGTGATAGGGTTCAGGAAGCTGGAATACAGTATCCTATTATTTTTAGAGGATGTGGATCGCATGGGGGCGTTGATACTGTATTGTTACACAATGCTTTTGAGTTAACTGAAGTGTCTAGAACTTTAGTGGATGGTAATGAGTACTATATAACTGAATTCTATGAGTATAAGGATAAACTAAATCTATATACAAAGTGTAGGTTAGTTGTAATAGATGGCGAAGTATATATTAGGCATTGGATGCATGCCAAAGATTGGTTAGTTCATGCACGCAATCGAAGACGTGAATATGATTTGTTAGAAAAGAAAAAGATTCAAAATTTTGATGTTACAGTAAAAGGTAAAATTCAACCGTTGATCACCAAGATTTATAATCTAGTCAAGCTTGATTACTTTGGTATTGATTGTCATATTGATGAAAAATTTAATATTTTATTGTTTGAATTAAATGCGACAATGAATATTTTTACTTCGAGTGGTGGTTCAGAACATATAGCAGTCTCAAAATTAAATGATGCTATTGTGGAAATGGTAAAACGAAAGGATATTTCTTATGTTTGCAATGAGTGATACGTATAAAGATCTTTTTAAAGAACGGGCTAATAAATATCATTACGCAATGACGAGATATCCCAAAGCGCGAGAAGAAGAATTCTTAGCATTATTTAAAGGTCTTACGCCTATTTGCGTAGAAGATAAGATAGCTGACTTGCCTGCTGGAGGAAGATATTTAAGAGAATATTTACCACAAAACATAACAGTTTATCAGATCGACCCATGCAAAGAATTTAGGGTTATTGATTCTGCTCAATACATAGTATGTGACATGCATGATATTCCCGTCAGTCGAGGCTTTTTTAATAGAATCTTTAGTTTGGAGGGATTACATCATACTAAAGACAAACATTTGGTATATAAAGAGGTAGGGCGAGTTTTAAAATATAGGGGTGATTTCGTATTAGCAGATGTACTTTCTGGATCAAAAGAAGATTATTTTTTAAATACGTTTGTGCATCAAACAAATTCTATGGGACATGTTGGGGATTTCTTAGATGCTAATCTTTCTAAAGATCTTTCAAATATTGGACTTACTGTAAAGTCTATTTCTTATGAAGAAAACAAATGGTGTTTTTCTAATGAAGTTGAAATGATAGATTTTGTAAAAAACTTGTTTGGTATAGACTTGATCGATGATAATCAAATTCTAAGAGCGCTTCAAAATATATTAGGCTATGAAATTAGTGAAGGATTAATAAAACTAAATTGGGGATTGCTTTATACACATAGTATTAAGAATCCTGCTTAGGCAAGCAAAAAGTTCTTAAAATATTTTCAGTTATATCTCTACGTTGCACCAAACGGGAGTGTGGTCTGAGGGTTTTTCCCATGTGCGGGGTGTGCGGTCGGTTCCGGCATCCGTCCACATATCGGTTGCTTGAGGGCACAGTAGGATATGATCGATACGCAAACCATCGTTCTTTTCAAAGGAACCAGCTCGGTAATCCCACCAGCTCATCACATCGGGTGCTGAAGGAGAAGTATAAGGATGTTTGATACGTACAGCATCGTGTAATCCTAAATGCATTAATTGATTGTATCTTTGGCGTTCCGCCGCAGTAAAAGGCACATCGCCTTTCCAACGATTAGGATACGTTGCATCAAGATCCTGAGGTGCAATATTAAAATCACCACCAATAATATAAGGCGTATTTTCATATATACGAGATTGAATCGCGTGCCTTAATTCTTCAATAAATTTTAGTTTGGTTGGGTATTTTGGTGATTCAGTGTTCTGCCCATTGGGAACATATACAGATGCAATACGGACTGAGCCGTCGATAAGTGCATCGATATAACGCGATTCATCGGGTAGGGGATTGTTTTCAAACCCATATGTAATATCTTCGATACGATATTTTGAAAGAATGGCGACACCATTGTATGTTTTTTGACCAAATACAGCAGCTTGATAGCCTTCGTCTTGCAGTTGTTCATGAGGGAATAGTTCTGTCATTAGTTTTAGCTCTTGCAACAAAACGACATCTGGTTGAAATTGATGAAGCCATTTTACAAGATGATCGAATCGAGATCGAATAGAGTTTACATTCCACGTTGCAATTTTCATATTACACACTAAATGAATTGCCGCAACCACACGAGGTTGCAGCGTTTGGATTTTTGAGTTTAAAGGCGGCTCCAATCAAATCAGATTCATAATCTAATTCAGAGCCTTTGATTAGCTCTAAAGACATTTCGTCCACGTGAACATTAACCGTTGAGAGGGGCGAAAATGTCACGTCGTCATCCAATGATGTATCATCTAGTTTTAAGCTATATTCAAAGCCATTGCATCCTCCCGGCATTACGGTGATGCGTAAAAACTTACCGGGGTGTTGAGACAATACTTTTTCAAGCTGTACAGTTGCAGAATCAGAGATCTGGAGCTTGGGGTTTTGGAGCATTATTCAAATCCTCTTTTCCAAAGTAGTTTGTAAAGTAGTCTTCGTTACGTAAAACTGGAAAATAAGCTTCTAATCCAGCAACATAAGATGATAGTAAGTCTCTGCCTAATAAAGGCAACATGACTTGTCGCGTAAATGCCGGAGCACTTACATTAAAGTTTTCAGGACTTACTGGGTAAGTGGCAATAATACGTGCTAAGTGGACACGATCAGCCCCAACATCCAAGACAACTTCATTCGTGTTGGCTGCATTTGATTGCGTCAGGATGCCTGAAAATTGAACATCTTTTGGTGGGTTTGAGCGTGTGATTTTGTGCAATACAGTTACTCGACCAAAGTTTGCCGCCGCCAGGTGCGTTGCGTCTTGAGATTTTTCTAAACCATCTTTAATGGCTTTTACATATTGAGCAGCTTTTTGACGTTTTTGTTCAAATTGCCAGTAATGTTCTGCTTGAGCAGAGGCTTCTGCAAAAGAGCGCTGATGAGCTGCTTTAATATCAGTTACTTCAACAATTGCATAGTCTTCTGTTTTTAGCTTTTGTGGATCACTGTAAGTATATTGAGGTGTATCAAAGGCTGTAGATAGTATCTTTGGGTCAAATGCACTTAGACCTGTTGCTGGCTTTCCATCGATAGACTTACCATCCTGGGTGATTTTATCCCAAGTGACCATGACAACGCCTGGGACACCTTCTTTTGTTAACGTATCAGAGACTTCGCTGAGTTTAACGCCAGAGCTTAACATTTTTTCAGCACGTTGAGTGTATTCATACATTTTTTCGCGAGCAACATCTGATTTATACTTTTTTAATAGCGTAAATTTTTGCTCATCAAACGTTAAGGTGCGTTCTGGTTTAATGTCTGCCAGTATGAATAAAAGGTATTGTCCGCCTAAGAAAATAGGTTCAGATACGTCATGAACTTTTTTCATAGAGAAGACTTCGGAGCCTACTTCTGGACGGATTTGCTTTAATTCCAATTCCTGTGCTTTAGGAGCGTTTTCAGGGTAATCACCTGTATATCGGCTGTACACGGCATTGAATGGAGCTCCTCCTCGTAATTCTTCAGTAGCCTTCATTGCATCTTCACGTGTTGCGAATGGGATAAAGCGCACAGAGCGTTTTTCTGGAACTGTATTATCGCTTTGTTGATACATCGCCTTTAAGTCTTCTGGGGTAACTGAAACTGTTTGAGCAATTTCTTGGAAACTGAATAACAACATGTTAAATGAACGTGTTTCAGGAGCTTGAAAATACTGAACGTGTTTTTCATAAAATTCTTTCAACGTCGCTTCTTCAGGTTTTGGAAGATCGGGGATAGCGTCAATTTCAACCGTGATGACTTCGATATCGCGTTCTTCGTTCAAATAACGGAACATCGGTTCAGCAAAGACTTTCGGTACATTTCGAATTTGTCCATCTACAACACCTGCTAACATTCCACGGCTGATGACTTTGCGTAAATCATCTAAATATTTGCGTTCAGACAAACGTGATTTACTTAAAAATTCAGAGAACCGTTGAGTGCTAAATTTTCCTTGTGCATCTTTAAAGTTTTGATCTTCGTTCATATGCCGAGATAATTGTTCATCAGAGGCTACAATGCCTAAACGTTCTGATTCTTGAGTGATTAATTCTCGGGTGATTAATTCAGATAAGGTGCGATTTACTAAGCCTAATCCTAAAGCTTCTTGATCAGTGACGGGGCGACCAAAGTATTGCTTTAAAGATTGTTTTTTGTTTTCTAATTCTTGCAGAAAATCATCGGCAGAAATATAATCGGAACCCACATGTGCTACGGGATGTTTTGCAGCATTTCGGATGAAAAAATTTGTTACGCCTAATGATAGGGCAACGGCCACCATAACAACGGCTAATAGAATACGCATCAAGATAGTGTTGGATGCTTGTCTTAAGAATGTGATCACTTACAAACTCCTGTGAAACGATAGAATTATTTTGTTTGAAGTATACCTAATACCTACACAAAAAGCGAGAGGTTTGAATGAGATTCAAGGAGTTAAAAATCAACCTGAATATTCACATACATTTCTGATGACGACTGGAATGGGTTTAATAGTCCCGTTGCGATGTTGAACGTTGGAGTATGTAAACACAGGTTGAACCCAGAGTTGATAATCCAATCATGATCGCTTAATGCCATTGTTCCGTTTGAATATAACGCAGTTGCGATGGTGTTCATCGATAGCTTTGATGTTCCTGAAAGATGAGCTATCCCACAAGTTAAAGATAGATCTGGGTTCAATGTTTGAATTTCGTCTTGGAAGACAGTGTGTTGAACCATTAAGTGAGATATTCCTACAGAAGGGGTTAAAGTAAAGTTACCAAAGCTAAAGGATGTATTGAATTTAACTGTATGTTGCATCATCCAAAATGCTTCGCACGATTCTGGGATAAATCGATATACATAATCTGAAAGTTGCGAGTGATTAAATGTTTGAGTCAGCACCACATTTCCATGTGTAAGATCAAAAGTATGTTTTATTCCAAATAACTTAGCTGAGGTTGAAGTTTCAGCGGTTGCAATTGTTGTGTTTGTTGTAAAAAACTTAGTCGTTGCAATGTTTCCAACATTAACGTGTGATAGACTAGTGTCCCATAAGTTTGCTTTTAATTCACCGTGTTTTAAAGAAGCAACAGCAACTTGAATTGGCAGGGTTGCTTTTAAAGCAAGGGAAGGGGTGTTTTCAATCTTTAGAAATATCCCCTCTCGTTTTGAGTGTTTTGTATCTGTTATAGCAGCCTTAACTAAGCTGAGCTTTTTCTTTAAGACTGTATTATCTGCAACCAGCTGACTAAGATCCATATTTGCAGGAAACCCAATATCAGAATCGACGACTAAAATACCTGTGCCAACTGTATTGGTTAGGGATTCAACATCTTTTGGAATAAAGCGAAATTTCCCTTCGATGACAGGTTTGTCACCATCAGATACACTTGTTGACGTAAAAAAGGGGGAAGATATTGCGATCTTTGATATTCTATCTGTGGTAAGAAACAGCTCAATTTCAGAGCCAGATTTAAATTGAAAGGGGCCGTTTACTGTCATCATAATATCTGGAAATGTAGAAGAGGCAATGGGATAGATTTTCCCCTTTGTTTGAAGAAATACAATATTGACTGTATTATTATCACGTCGAGTTTGAAAGTTGAGTGTAGCATTATTAACACCTAACGACCCTTGAATATCGGCCTTATGCAACGTCAGGGTTCCATTATCAATTCTTATTTCGCCATTAGGCATTAAGGTTAATACGCC
This sequence comes from Candidatus Paracaedibacteraceae bacterium UBA6184, assembly GCA_002422845.1. Taxonomy (GTDB): domain Bacteria; phylum Pseudomonadota; class Alphaproteobacteria; order UBA6184; family UBA6184; genus Bodonicaedibacter. The sequence goes on along the minus strand of DITM01000062.1, from coordinate 5,459 downwards.
TGTTGAATCTAATTTTGGATCATATTTAACTTCAGTTAGGTTGCTGTCCAGTAATAATCCATATCCATTCGTTAAATCAATAATACTGTTCTGTTTCATATCGAAGCTAGCAGATCCCATTTTTCCTCGAACGTCTATCCAGCTGGCTTGATCCATTGTAACTTTAGTAGCTAGGATACTTTTTTCTGAAGGAATAAATAACCCTGTATCAGTATCCATTTGTAAGTTTTGGACGATATGTGTTCCATCTGCGGCAATTACAGATCCAGCAGCAGCATTGACGATGCGAATGTTCACGGAATCTGGTGGGGTGCCAGTTGGAGTGTCAAATTGATCTGTCCATTTTGTAGTATCCGCAGACCACTGGGGCAATGCAGTGAATATGTCAGAGAGATGAGTCGTCGTTGCGTCTTCATCTCGTTTATCTAAAGGCAGATTATCTTTTGCATAAGCTTGAAAGTAATTTTGCAGTTGTCGATTTGGTATAGTTCGCACTTTGTATATTGCGGGTTCAGTTCCAATAGCTCCTGGTGTTTGAGGTTTTGTTGTGATTGTAACTGGTAGGGTTGTCGTTGCAGTAGGTGTTGTGGTCGTTGTTTTTGCAGCATCTGGGTCTTCGCCAATGCATCCGCAAAGAAATCCAGATAATCCCAATATGAAAAACTGTTTAATATGCATAGTTTGTTTTCTTGTTATACACACCCACTATCGCCTTTGCGAACCTGAGGCTATTATTCTATAAAATAGTTAATAAAACCTTCATTCTGATTTTTTTATAATGAGGGGGATTAGTCTACCTTGCGAAGAACTATTTGTTTAGGTGCGTATTTTTACATGAGGGGCAAATAAAAGGATCTTTCTATTGCTGGAATTTTTGCGAATACATAAAAAAAGATTGCAGAATAAGTCATTTATGCCTATTGTTTCTTCAGATATATAAATAAAGTTATGGTCATGACACAACGCCTATTTAACATTGCATTCAGTGCCTTTGTATTACTTCAACCCTTATCTGCTGCTCCCACGAATAAAGTGGTGATTACTGTTGGAACACAATGTATTACTCAACTGGATGTGGAAAACAGACTAAATTTTTTGGCTTTAATGTCTGGGATTGCTGTAATACAAGAAAATCGTTACAGTCTAACTCAAGAAGCTGCAAAAATGTTGGTTCAAGAACAACTTGAATTACAAGAAATGACCAGTAGTGGTTTGACCATTCAAGACGAGGCCATCAACAATCAATTAGCAGAAATGGCAGGGCGTATAGGTATACTTCCTGAAAAGTTAGATACTTTCTTTAAAGAAAAAGGGATCCCGATGGATACCGTGCGCCAATTCTTAACAGTTCAGTATTACTGGCCGCAATATATTAAGTTTAAATACCCAACCGTCTCAGAGGTTTCTGAAGATCGTGTTGAGCTTATGTATAAAGAGCAATTAACTCAAAAAACAAAACCTCGTTATTTATTGGCAGAGGTTTTTATTCCCGTAAATGCTCCATCGGAAGAAGGGTCGGTTCAAAAGCAAATTAATATGATCCATGCTGAATTGTTAAAAGGTGGTCAGTTTCAAATGTTGGCTCAACAGTTTTCTCAATCATCGTCTGCGAAACAAGGGGGGAATATGGGCTGGATTAATCTAGAGTTACTTCCCGAAAAAGCCCGTGCTATTGTTCGCAATATGACAACGGGACAATTAACAACACCGCATCGTTTGGATGATGGATATGTGATTTATGCATTAATTGATAAACGATTAGCCGGCGAATCTTCAATCAAAGATACGGTGTTTAGCGTTCGTCAGATTATTATGAATTTAGATAATCTACAAGAAGGTGCGGTAACGGCTGAATTGAAAAAATGTAAAAACTGTGGTGATTTGGAAGCTGTTCTTGCAAAGCATCCGTATATTCAAATGGAAAAATCAGATCACGTAGTTGTTCAACAAATGCCACCTCAATTTGCTGAATTGCTTGGCAAGCTAAACGATAACACCCTTAGCGAAGCAATTCGCTATCCACAAGGATCAATGTATCTGTGGGTGTGTGGTCGTAAAGTTATGGATGGAGTTATCCCAAAAGATGAACTGCGATATCGCGTCATGATGCAAAACTTAACTCAAAAAAGTAGAAGCATTTTGAATCGATTGTCACGAACTATTTTGGTCGAAACAAAAGATCCAAACTATAAAGTTAACTAATCTAAAGATTCACCGCTTCTTTAAATGAGGTTATAGCGAACTATAACCTCATTTTTTATCGAATGACAGACTTAACTATTTTCTAACAATTTAATTGGATACTAAGTGAGGAAATAAACAATAATAAGGAATAAATCCATGTTAAAAAAGCTACTTCTAGCCGCGGCATTGTTATCATCAACCTATGGCGCTGAGGTTGAATATTTTGATCCAGAGTTTGCGCTGTTAGCAAACCGCGCTGAAGCGTTGGTGTTTGATAAAAGTAGCGTTGTTATTGGTATAGATAAACCAGCACCTTTGATCTTGAACCGTCTAACTCAAGCTAAGGTGTCAGCAGTTCTAAGTTCGGTTGATTTTGATGTACTATATAAGGCCCTGGCAGATTACAATGAGGATATAGGCTGTATTCAAATAATTTATATATGGTTAACAGCAGACTCTACTCTCAATAATTGCATTAGCAAAGCTTTGGATTATGAGTTGTTACGTCAATTGTTTTGGAGTCGTATCTCTTTGATAGAACAACTAGTACAGAAAATGTTATTGTTGCCGCAAATAACGACTGAGGATCCAACGGGGACTCTTAAAGAACAGCAAAAAAACTAACCACACTTTCTGCAAAGTATGACCATACGGACATAACCCCGTTTTCTAAAGGGCATCGCGAAAAACTAAATCTGTTAATGAATGAGTATAGAGGAATTTATAACGTTCAACCGTCAGCTACTGTTGAATAAATCTCCATTGTTGATTTACATCCCAATGCACGATGCTGGTTATTTATGTACATATTTTTCACGCCTGTCAAGTAACGCTATTCCTTGTTTGCTGCACCCAATGGCCGATGTGATCTAAGTAAGTATATATCCGTGTTTGGGCAACATCAGATCTAATCTATCGGAAGCAAAAGGAGCTTATTTGGATGAAAACATTGTGTTTTTGGTGGGAGTGTGGTGCAATACAGTCATTAAATTTATGAAGGTGTGAAATGAAAAAAGCTCTAGGTGTAGTGTTGGTTTGCGCAATTGCAGCCGCTGGATACTGGGTTTATAAAACAAAGGAGAAATCGGTTGTGAACGTTGAATTAATTCCGCGAGAAGTATTGTTTGGAAATCCTGAAAAATCAATGGTTCGCTTAAGTCCAAATGGTCAATATTTATCCTATGGAAGTCCGTTGAATGGTGTGCAGAACATCTTTATTGCAAAACCTGAAGCTCCTCATGAGGCAAAGCCTATTACTGAAGATAAGGGTAGGGGGATTCGCAGTTATTTTTGGTTATATGATAACCAGCACGTTATCTATTTAAAAGATGATGGTGGAGATGAAAATTGGCGGATTCATGTCGTGGATATTCATACAAAGGAAGATCAGATATTTACCCCTGAAAAAGTAAATGCACGCATATTGAATGTGTCGGATAAATTTCCGGAAGAAATTATAATTAGTTTAAATGATCGAGATCCATCGTATCATGATGTGTATCGATTGAATATTCGCACGGGTGAAAAAGAATTGATCTTACAAAATGATCAAGGATTTAGAGGCTTTACATTTGATGATGATTATCGTTTAAGATTTGCATCTACAAACACTGCTGAGGGGGGTGTTTTATATTTTAACGCAATTCCAACGGAAGAGCCTAGAAAGTATAATTGGGAAAGCTTTATGGCCGTCGAGTTTGAGGATTTCTGCACAACCGGACAAATTGGATTAACTGCCGATGGTAATACATTGTACATGATTGATAGCCGAGGCCGAGATTTAAATGTTCTTAAGGCAATTAATCTTGCTGATAAAAGTGAAAAGATTTTAGCTGAAGCTACAAAAGCAGAAATCGGGGGCATTCAAACTCACCCTGCAACTGGGGTGATTCAAGCCTATTCTGTGAATTATTTGCGTAATGAATGGACATATTTTGATAAAGCGTTAGAAGAACATATGAGCGTTATTAAAAAATCCATCACGGGTGATGCATCGGTTGTCAGTCGAACGCATGATGATACAAAGTGGATTGTAGCTGATATGAAGGATGACGGCCCCATTGGATATTACGCCTATTCAACGGCAGATAAAAGGTTAACGTTCTTGTTTAACCATCGAGATGTTCTGACGAAATATCAGCTGGCCAAAATGGAAGGTGTTGTTATTAAAGCTCGCGATGGGTTAGAGATGCCAAGTTATCTTACAAAGCCTGTTGGTGTAGCTGGTCCTGCGCCGTTAGTTGTTGTAGTCCATGGCGGACCAACGATTCGAGATGATTGGGGATATGACCCAGAAGTTCAGTGGTTAGCTAATCGTGGCTATGCAATAATACAAGTCAACTATAGAGGATCTGCTGGATTCGGAAAGTCTTTTATATCTAAGGGAAATTTAGAGTGGGGACGCAAGATGCATGAGGATGTGTTAGATGCAGTGCAGTGGGCAGTGACAGAAGGTATTGCTGATCCATCAAAGGTTGCCATTTACGGGGGTAGTTATGGCGGGTATGAGGCTCTTTGGGGAGCAACTCAATCAGGTGATGTATTTAAATGTGCTGTGGATATTGTAGGGCCATCTAACTTGATTACGTTGTTATCAAGCTTTCCAGCGTACTGGTCGTCATTTTTGGAGATTAAGTACCGACAGGTTGGCGATCTTCGCACTGAAGAAGGTCGTGCGTTGTTGAAAGAGCGTTCACCGTTAACGCATGTCAACAACATCAAGATTCCCGTATTGATTGCCCAGGGTGAAAAAGACCCCCGCGTAAAACAACCGGAATCTGAGCAAATTGTTGCCGCAATGAAAGAAAAAGGATTGCCGTATATTTACATGTTATTCCTGGATGAGGGGCATGGGTTTGCGCGACCTGAAAATAAGTTTGCATTTTATGGTGCTACAGAACGTTTCTTAGCGGATCATTTAGGCGGACGGTTTGAGACGATGACCACTGAACTGGATAAAGCGACGTTAGATTCAGCGCAAAAAGAAGAGCTGAAACAGCGGTTTGCACAATAAATTAACTGAGCCCCCGGAAAGGGGGCTTTTTGTTAGGGTGGGTCTGATGTGGTTTGAGACAAGTTATGGACGTGGGGAGACATGAGAGATTTTGAACCCACCTTCGGCGTGGGAGGGGTAATGTTTGAAAATGAATTTGAAATAGTTGCGTGTGTAAGTGGTGTTTGTTTCCTTTTTAGTGAATCTGTGCGCCGAAGAATATTAATTCGAGGCACTAAGACTCACGGTTGTTAAAGTGTTTGGGGCTGTACCAGATAACATA
>DITM01000059.1:18993-46572 GCA_002422845.1 Candidatus Paracaedibacteraceae bacterium UBA6184 | reverse complement strand
TGAATAAATTAAGATTCCAACCTTGGTCCATCTCGACTATACTGCCACACAGTACTTTGTGATAGTTTCGTCGTTGGTTATTACGCACCAGCCTAGCCGCCGGTGTATCTTACCTACCTGTGTTCAACATACCTGACACTTCTTAACAAACCCTGAACAGATTGAATGTTTTGAAAATAATTTTTGGTGCAACGTTGTGTTGCCAGACATGATCTTTGGTGCGTGGGCGCAAACACAGATATGAACTAAAGATTATAATGAATAATAAGCGCAGCGCTAAACATCCCTATTTCAACCGCAAGCAGGCAAGTGTTGTGGGGGGGGCTTCGGGTCGCACTGCTCAATGTGGATAGAGGTCATTTGCCCCTATCCATCTCGGGGGCAAGCCCCTAAGTTTTGCGCGAGGCGCTATAAAAAAGAGGGCTTTCGCCCTCATTGATTTAGATGTTTTGAGCCAGGTATGTTGAAACACTTTCCCGGGTGGCTTTCATAGCGGTTTTGCCTTTGTTCCAGTTTGCTGGGCAAACTTCACCGTGTTGTTCCACGTGTTGTAGGGCGTCTACGGTTCGCAAAACTTCATCAACGCTGCGTCCTAGTGGCAGATCGTTGACCAGTTGGTGGCGCACGATGCCGTTTTTATCGATCAGGAACACTGCGCGGTAGGCCACGTTTCCTTCAGACAATACATCGTAATCCCTTGCAATTTGTCCGCCAAGGTCAGAGATGATTCCGTATTCGATTCCTTGAATTCCACCTTTGTCTCTTGGGGTGTTTAGCCAAGCGATGTGGGCGTGATCGCTATCAACGCTACATCCAAGTAATTCAACGCCTTTGCTTTTAAACTCGCCAAGCTTTTCTTGAAATGCATGCATTTCTGTTGGGCAGACGAACGTGAAGTCCAAAGGATAAAAAAACAAAACAACATATTTGTTTTTGTAGTCAGACAAGCTGACCGTTTTTGTTTCGTTGCCAAAAACGACGTTTGCTTTAAAGTCTGGGGCGTGTTTTCCAACTAATACTGTCATAGAATATTTCCTTTCAAGGGTAAGTAATAATTTGCTTTTAGATTCAAACCATATTAAACCTTTAGAGAGGTGTTTTCAATCATGTCGTCTGTAGCGTTTCAATCGTTTGGTACTCTTGCAACATTTCGCGTGGCTTTTCCGCTGATGTTGGTTGCCTTATCCAGTAATATGATGATGTTTTTTGGGCGGATGGTTTTGGCGAAATATGACATCCATGCCATGAATGCCGCTGCCAGCACGGTGCTAATCTGTAATATTTTTCAAATCGCGGGACTGTCTATCACAGCGATGGCCGAAGTTTTTGTCGGTCAAAACAATGGCGCTGAAAACTTAAAACGGGTTCCAAATGCTGTTTGGCAAATGATATGGGTCTCATTGGCGCTGCTTGTTGTGTTTGTTCCCATTGCGGCGTGGGGAGGAGACTTTTTAATCGCTAAAAAGTTTCAAGAGCTTGGATTAGGATATTTTCAAATTACAATGTTGGGTGGTTTCCTGGTGCCATTGCTGGGGGCTCTTGCGTCTTTTTTTGTTGGAACAGGTAAAACAATCCCATTAATTCTTAGCGCAGTTATCGCTAACATAACGAATGCATACCTAAATATAACCCTAGTGTTTGGAGTTGATGGATTGATTTCCCCGATGGGTGCAAACGGTGCTGCGATTGCTACCGTCGTTGCTCTGGGTGTTCAGGTATTGTTTTTGGCGGGGAGCTTTGTCAATCACTCGAATCATTCAATTTATAACACAAGGCGCCCTACTTTTGATAAAAGGCAAATGCTTGAGTGTTTGAAAGTTGGGCTTCCTAATGCCTTAAGCCGCATGATCGAAATCGCTGGATGGGCGACTATAGTTGCTTATCTATCCACAATCGATGAGAGCTATGTCACGGTTCAAACACTGTGTCACTCATTAATTATTATGTTTATGTTTGCAGTAGAGGGTTTATCAAAGGGCGTTACGGCGATTGTATCCAATGCTATTGGGCAGGGAGCATATTGGGCCATTAATACCATTGTTAAATCGGCAGGAAATATTTTATGTATCATTTTGGTGGGGCTTTGGTTTGTGTTGTGGTATGCGCCCGAATCAACGATTTTAAAGGTGATGAATCAAGCCCAGTTTGTAGACCCTGAATTAATTCGCTATGTAACGTTGGCCTTTAAGGGGTTGTGGGTTTATTTTGCATTTAACGGGCTGAGCTTAATTGTCTGGGGCGTGTTGACGGCCGGAGGCGATACAAGATTTATTATGTGGAGCAATACGATCAGCACGTGGGCCTTTGCTGTTGTTCCTACGTATCTGTGGGTTTCAAACTTTCCAGCGACACCTGCTGTCCCCTATCAATATATTGCCCCTGTATATGGGTTTTTAGGGTTTATCATCGTTGCTATGCGTTTTTATAGCAAAAGCTGGCTAAAGCTTAATCTTCGCCAGGGTGGTTCAAAAGTATGAAGTCATTAACCAAGCATCCCCCGGGAAGTCTTTTCGAGCTGCTTTCAATAGCGGTGCCGTTAATATTAACGGCTCTTTCGGGAAGTTTGTTTGTCTTTGTTGATAGGATTATGTTGTCCTATTATTCGTTTGACGTTGTGAACGCTGTGTCTGGGGTGGGCGTTGTGTTTGCTACGTTGTGCTATCCTGGATGTGCCATTGCGGCGATTACCGAAGTGTTTGTTGGGCAATATAATGGGGCGGGTCAATACACTAAAATTGCCGAACCCGTGTGGCAGATGATCTTTTTCGCGTTGGCGTCCATTGTTGTCTATGTTCCTTTAGGATTNNCTCCGGTCTTTATAGAAGAGGGGCTTGGGTATTATCAAATCTTGGTAATGGGGGCGCCCATGTTTCTATTACAAAGTGCCGTTGCTGGTTTTTTTGTCGGGATAGGGCGTCCAAAGCTTGTTACCGTTGCAGCGCTGGTTAGCAATCTGATGAATATTGTTCTAAATTATTGTTTGATTTTTGGAGTTTGGATTATTCCCCCGTTGGGGGCGGTCGGATCTGCGACGGCATCAATGATTGCTGAGGGGATTCAGCTGTGCATCTTGTTCGGGGTGTTTTTTAATAAACACAACCATTTAAAATACATGACCCGAAAAGCAACGGCTAATCTGAAATTATTATGGGAACAGTTAAAAATAGGCGTTCCCGGGGCTGTGGGGCACGCCTTTGAAATTGGAGCTTGGGCTTTCTTATCAAACTTTAGAGCCGGTCTTGGAGATGTTTATGTAACGGTGATGACGGTAAGTGGAACCTCATACCTTTTGTTCTCATTTTATACCGATGGCTTGCAAAAAGCAGTTACAGCCATCACATCTAATATGATTGGGTCTAGAGACTATCGACATATTGAAAACGCAAAACGTTCGGCATCTATACTTCATGCGGCATTTTTAGCGTTGATATTTATACCGTTGGTTGCGTGGAGCGAGATTAGCATTCGCCCATTAATAGACATTGAAACGTTGACGCCAGAAACATTATTTGCAATTAAAATGGCGCTGTTGGGTAATTTTATATTCATGATTTTTGATGGGTATTATTGGATATACTGTGGAATGTTAACGGCTGGCGGTGACACAAAAACGGTTATGGTCGTGAACAGTGTTTCGGTTTGGTTGTTTTGCGTGTTGCCGGCGGTAATTTGGCTAACATATTTTCCCTCAGAATCATATTCGGTCAGTTTGTATTCATTTCCAGTGTATGGTGCCATCGTAACGGGCATCTTATATTTACGAGTCCGAAGTAACAAATGGATCAAGCTTGATTTATCAAAAGACTAGGGAGAACTGTCTAAGTTGATAGTGGATGTGTGGTGAGCCTGCGCTTAAGGGGATCGGCAGACTTAGGAGCTCTTGCGACGGTCTGCCGGGCGGGCGGGTCGAACAATGTCATGCGACCAAAGGGAGCGTGCCTATTTAGAGTCTAAACGTTTCATTGCATCTAAGCATAGAGATCGTTTTTTGTGTACAGCGTCATTTCTTGCTTGACCATTTAGGGCAAGATGATTACATTGGGCTTGCTGAGTTAGGCCGGGTGGTAGAGTGGTTATGCAGAGGACTGCAAATCCTTGTACGTCGGTTCGATTCCGATCCCGGCCTCCAGCAAAAGTGATGCAAAAAAGCAACGCCGTAAATTTTTTACCTTTTTGCCACTAATTATCTTGATTTAAAGACATCCTTGTAAGAATATGAGTAAGAAAAGAAATAGCATTAACTTCGCATTAAGAATGTTAGTGTTTATTTAAAGCAGTTTATTTAAAAGAGGTTTTTCATGTATAAAAAGTTATTATCATCTCTAGTTGTGTTATTTGCATTAACTGGGTGTTCTTCTGATCCAACAGACAGTATGTCTTCTTGCCAAATGGGAGCTATGCAAACTAGCTTTATGAACCATGTTGGTATGGAAGGTGATCGCGTATTGTTTGCTCTTGATAAAAGCGCTGTAACAGCAGCCGAAGCTGCAAAGCTTGATAAGCAAGCTGCCTGGTTGGCTCAAAATGAAAATGCTAGCGTTCGTCTAGTTGTTGAAGGTCATTGTGACGCACGCGGTACGTCTGAGTACAACTTAGGATTAGGTAAGCGCCGTGCTGAAGCAGTAAAGGCATACTTAGTATCTAAGAGTGTTTCTGCTGATCGTATTGACACAGTAAGTTATGGCAAAGAGCGTCCAGCTGTTGTTGGATCTGATGAAGCTGCTTACTCTAAAAATCGTCGTGGCGTAACTGTTGTAATTGAATAATTACCGTTTTGTCACTATAATTAAGCCGCCACTTGTTGGCGGCTTTTTTATTATCAAAAGGGGAGATAAAGTGATGAGATGCTTATATTCAGTATTAGTGATGTTTGGGCTGGTGAACATTGTTTCAGCCGAGGAAGAAAAAGTTGAGCATAACATGGTTGAGTATGTTCAAGAGTTAACCGGTAAGTTAGATGCGCTGACGCAAACAATAGAAGGCTTGGAAAAGCGTATCGAGATTTTGGAATCTGCTTGCCACGCACACGCGGTTGAAGAAAAAAGTAAGACTGTGGAAAAGGTAGCGACCGAGCCCAAGCCGCTGGCAGCTGCTGAAAAGCCAAAACGATCTAAACCATCTGCGAGCGCTGATAGCTTGTGGGGCGATGGTATGGCAGCCCTTCAACATAAGAATTATGACGAAGCAGCGCAGAAACTGGGAGATTTAGTTCAGTTTTATCCAGAGCATTCAGCTGTACCCGAGGCGTGTTATTGGTTGGGAGAAATATGCGTCATCAATAAAAAATATGCACAGGCTCAAACATATTATGCGCCTGCCTACAAAGCATTTCCAGAAACAAATCTAAAGAAAGCCGAGGTTGGTTTGAAAATTGCTGAGTGTTATTTTGCATTGAATAAAAATAAAGAGGGCTGCTTATTTTTGAAAGAGATTATGAAATTGCAACAACGAGGCGCGAATATTTCAAGCGCAACGTTGCAGTTGATGCAAAAATATTGGGTTCAACATAAGTGCGACAGGTAGCTGTCAGTCCCGGAGTTTGTTAACGTGCGTCTGATAGGGTTAAGGGTGCTGGTTAGTTTGCGGACCGTGTGGTCTGTGGATGAAGCTTACTTTGGATTAAGAAATTCACAACGTATATGTTGAACCTTGGTCGAAGGAGACTGTTCTGTCAAGAACAAAGTCCCCATCAATCCTTAAAAGATGTTAATCTTTTAGAGAAAATGGAGACCCCCATCGGGGCACGAGGCCAAGGGCAACCTGAGGTTGCCTAATAGGGTTAGATCCTTTACAAAAGTACCCTGCTGTGGGGATGCATTGAAAGTTTCAAATCAAAATTTCAAAGTCTGAAACTCTAATGGAGTCGTATAGACCCGGTTGCCCCTCCAGAAATAAACCCAACGCTCTTTCAATGAGGTGACTATAAATGAATCGCCTTGTTCCATGCTGCCATTGCTGCTTCTTTTAGAGATTCTGCTGTTGTTGGGTGGGCATGGCAAGTGCGAGCAATATCTTCTGCAGAGGCGCCATATTCCATTGCAAGGGCGGCTTCGGCGATCATGGTTCCAGCATCTGCTGCGACAATGTGAACGCCTAAAATTTGATCCGTTTTGGAGTGTGTGATTACCTTTACAAAGCCCTTAGTTTCTCCGGCGGCCTTGGCGCGACCATTTGCAGAGATGGGAAATTTCCCAACTTTGTAGTCGACATTTGCCGTTTTTAATTCGGTTTCCGTTTTTCCAACAGATGCAACCTCTGGATGCGTATAAATCACAGCTGGAATGGCGGAATAGTTTATGTGAGGTTTTTGACCCGCAATAATTTCAGCAACGGCAACGCCTTCATCTTCTGCTTTGTGAGCCAACATCATACCGCCGATGACATCGCCAATCGCATAGATATTGGGGGTGGAGGTTTGATAGGTTGAGTTCACCGGAATGAATCCTTTTGCATCCAGACTAATTCCCGCCGTGTTTAAATCTAACCCGTCGGTATTTGGGCGCCTGCCAATGGAAACCAACAATACGTCAGCGTCTAAGTTAGAAGATTTTCCGTCGGAAGATTCCATGGTCACCGCGACGATATCGTTGGATGATGTAGCGTTTAATACTTTATGTTTCAGGAAAAATGTTATGCCTTGATCTTCCAAAATCTTTTGTAATGCTGATGAAACTTCGTGATCCATGGCGGGAACAATGCGATCAGCAAATTCGATAACCGAGACTTTTGTGCCCAATCGTTGCCAGATGCTGGCCATCTCCAGACCAATATACCCGCCGCCCATTACAATCATATGTTTTGGGACGTGCTTTAATTCCAGGGCGCCTGTGGAGGATACAATGCGTTGTTCGTCAATTTGAATATTGGGTAACGTTGATACACTTGAGCCTGTGGCAATAATAAAGTGTTTTGCGGCTACGGTTGATTCTTCCGTGTCGCTTTTAATTTTAAGCTGTGTAGAAGAAACAAATGATGCATATCCTTTGATTCGGGTAATGTTGTTTTTTTTAAATAAAAACTCAATACCTTTTGTGAGTTCGTTCACAACATTGGTTTTGTGAGCCATCATGGTGTTAAGATCCAAAGAGACAGTATCGACCGTTATACCAAACCGTGCCAAATGATGTTGAGTCTCATCATATTTATGGGAAGCATGCAGCAGTGCTTTAGACGGAATGCATCCAACATTTAGGCATGTTCCGCCCAGGGTGTCTCGCGCATCGACGCATGCGACGCTCATTCCAAGTTGAGCGCATTTGATTGCGGCTACGTATCCTGCTGGACCTGCGCCAATTACAACAACATCAAATTGTTTTTCCATGATAAACCTGTGTATTGATTCTTAATGACCATCATATTACCATGGATTGAATTCATAGAGAAAGTGCACAATGCGGTTATTAAATGATTATGTTCAACTGTGTCGATTGAACCGACCCATCGGTATATGGCTATTGTTGTTTCCGGGGTTGTTGGGTTTAAGCTTATCCGCGCGTGCGGCGCCTTTACACTATTGGATTATTTTTGTTGTCGGCGCTATTGTTATGCGATCGGCCGGGTGCATTTATAATGACATTGTGGATCGCCCGTTTGATGGTCGAGTCGATCGTACAAAAAATCGCCCGCTTGTTAGAAAGCACAATCCAGTATCGTTGCGTTGGGCGGTTGTTTTTCTGACGCTAAACTTAGTGGTAGGATTTGTGTGTTTGTTGCAGTTTAATCTCACGACAATTTTTATTGGAGTTGGCGCCGCGGCGATGATTGCCAGATACCCTTGGATGAAACGCATTACCTATTGGCCGCAATTATTTTTAGGGTTTACCATGAATATGGGGTTTATCATCGGATGTTTTGCCATGAACGAATCGGTAAATTTTCCAAGTCTGTTGATGTATGTGGGAATGATCATCTGGACGTTGGGGTATGATACTGTATATGGGTTTCAAGACATGGATGATGATGCGCTGATCGGTGTAAAGTCCAGCGCATTAAGATTGCGCCAATCGCCACGATTCTTTGTTTTTCTTATGTATGCAATCACGGTTGTATGTTGGGCGATTGTTGGAAATCTTTTACAGTTTCAGATGAGTTATTACGTTGGGATTGTGTTGATTGCAACCCTGTTTGCATGGCAGGCAGTAACGCTTAACATTCAGCATCCGTACAATTGTTTGATGAGGTTTAAATCAAATCAATGGGCTGGATTAATACTGTGGATTGGGGTTTTAGTTGGAGGCTATAAATTTTTATGAATATGATGCTGATTTTTGTAAGTTGATTTGATACAACTAAATCAATTAGGGGTAGGGCAATATATGATGACGGAAGTTCAAACAAAAATTCAACAGTTGGCAGATACACTTCGGCATCATGATAAACTGTATTATGAAAACGATGCCCCTGAAATTTCAGATGCGGAATACGATGTGTTGCGTCAAGAGTATCGCGCGCTAATCAAGCAATATCCCCAGTTTATTCCTGATAACGACCCTGAGCGTAACGTTGGGTCTGCGGTGGTGGCTGGATTCAAGAAAGTTACACATTTAAAGCCCATGCTATCACTGGATAATGCTTTTGATTCTGACGATATTTTAAGTTTTGATGAGCGTGTTCATCGGTTTTTAAACTTGGACTTTTCTGTGCCTGTTGAGCATGTTGCGGAACTTAAGATCGATGGGTTGTCGTGTGCGGTTCGATATCGCAAGGGTAAGTTGGTGCTTGCCGCAACGCGGGGGAATGGTGTTGAAGGTGAAGACGTTACTGACAATGTTAAAACGATTGCAGATATTCCCCATCAGATACCTTTTGTTGACGAAGAAGTCGAAATTAGGGGAGAGATCTATTTAACAAAGGCAGATTTTCTAAAATTGAACGAAGATCGTAAATTAGCCGAAGAGGCGATGTTTGCGAATCCCCGAAATGCTGCAGCTGGATCGTTGCGTCAATTAGATTCGTCCATTACGGCTCAGCGTCCCTTGCGCTTTTTTGCCTATGATTTAGTTTCGTCGGTCTCCTTGGTAACACATGAAGAAACATTAAAACGTTTGGAATCGTGGGGGTTTTCTGTAAATCCAGATCGAAAAATATGTACGCACATTCGAATGGGCGAACTGTTCTATAATGATATTGCGTTGCGCAGGGCTCAGCTTGAATATGATATCGATGGTGTTGTATATAAAGTCAATAATTTGGAATTGCAGCGACGTTTGGGATATGTTTCCAGATCGCCGCGCTTTGCGATTGCGTATAAATTTAAAGCTGAACAAGCGGTGACCCGGCTTAATGATATTACTGTGCAGGTTGGGCGTACGGGAATCTTAACCCCCGTGGCAGAGCTGGAGCCCATTAATGTGGGTGGGGTTTTGGTGTCCAGAGCAACGTTGCACAATGAAGATGAGGTGAATCGCAAGCGGTTGCAAATCGGGGATCAGGTTGTGATACAACGTGCAGGCGATGTGATTCCCCAGGTGGTGGAATCGCTAACTGAGCATGAGCATTTTATTCCGTATCAGTTGCCTTCACAGTGTCCGGTGTGTCAATCGGAGACTCATCGAGTTGAGGGCGAAGCTGCCAGACGGTGTAGCGGAGGCTTTCGATGCGATGCGCAAGTGGTGGGGCGTTTAAAACATTTTGTATCCAAGCAAGCGTTTGATATCGAAGGGTTGGGGGATAAGAATATCGAGTTCTTATATGCGACACAACGTGTGCTTATACCTTCTGACATTTTCACTTTGCAACAGCGTAACGGCGTCGAGTTTCCCCCTTTGGAAAAAGAAGAAGGGTGGGGGGCGGTGTCTGTGAAGAATTTATGTGCATCGATCGATAGCGCTCGCTCTATTGATCTACACAGACTGATAGATTCTCTTGGAATCCCCCAAGTGGGTGAGGTGACCGCAAAGATTTTGGCGCGCCATTATCCCACCTGGGATAGGTTTATGGAGGTGTTAAAAATCCAGGACGAGGCATTAAAAGAATTAGAGTCATTAGATGGTATCGGCCCTGTGATGGCGCAAGATATCGTAGCATTTTTTCATACGCCAGCACAAAGAGAGTGGGTGCAGAATTTGGTAGCGCACATTGCTATTACTGCAGATCGTCAATCGCAAGCCCAGAATCTTCCCTATGTTGGTAAGACAATCGTATTTACCGGGACGTTATTGAAACAAGGTCGTCAAGAAGCAAAAGCGCTGGCCGAGCGTCTGGGGTTTAAGGTGGTCAGCAGCGTGTCGTCTAAAACCGATTATGTTGTCGTCGGTGAAGATCCCGGCTCAAAAGCTACAAAAGCAAAAGAGCTGGGCGTTCGCGTTTTATCCGAAGATGAGTGGGCTTTGTTGGGCTAGGACCTGGTAGCGGCTCTATACGCTATCCAGGTCGGGTGGGCGGGCGATCAAAGTCTCCGCAGCGAAGCGAAGGAGCCCATATAAGTAAAGCGCTGCTTATCGGATTTTTCGTAATGTAATTGTGCGTGCTTTCTTATCTTCCGCAATAACTACAAACCCTCGCGCTATCATATCAGACTTAATCGTCAAGCCTTCAGCATGGCTAGAAGAGTCAAATTCTCCTTCTATTTTCAAGACTCTTGCGATTTGATCAAGTGTTGCAGTTGTGTAGCAGCTTAAACACCAGGTTTCATCCCGTATCGTTGTGATGGATCTATTGGGTAGGGGTGCCCACAAATCAGGGTGATTTAAGTCACCCATAACATCTGCCGAAGATTCATCTAGTGATACAACCATCGCATTTGCGTGGGGTAATTTATCGCAGTCTCCACACCACGTTTCTGCTTTTAGCCCCAGGGTTTCTAGTAGGTCTCTAGAATTTGCATGTCCGCAGCCCAGCACGATTGTGGTAGGTATTCCGTTGTGCGCAATATATGTTTCCACCATTGCTTTTGGTGAGTACATGCCCCTAGATTCTCTGATGGGGGATGCGAGGGTTAAGCAGCCAGTTCGTTGCAAAATATCCAATATAGTTAAACTTTTTTCGGCAAGGTCTGGGTTAGAGACTGCCTGTAATAGGTTGCGGACATAATGTTCAATATCGTGTTTTCTGAAAGGAGAGCCTCTAGAGGCGTAGAATGTATTGTATTGAGTTAGTAACTCTTGAACCGGGGTCATAGTTCTTGGAAGTTCTTGCGATAGTATGTCCCCCACCAATTCAGGATCTGTCGGAGTTGGAAGCGCCGCCAGAGCGCTTTCAATGTGACGCCGAAACAAGTCAGCGGCCTCGTCAAGTGTGCCCGACTTTTCATATTTTGAAAGTGAAAAAAATGGCAGAGCCTCTCCCACCCCTAATGTCTCTCGAATATTGGAAATGGTGGCCAAAAAGCCTTTCCAAAGGCACTTGGTTCCGTTAACTGTGCTGGGGTGTGGATAGATAAAGCTGCGCAACAATTCTTCAAAATCTTCTGCCGGAGCGTTCGTGTAGTTTTTGGCGCTATCTTTTGGGAGAGATCTGAGTGCATCTAAAGTGCGCATCACAATATCTGTGCTTAATGTAAATGTGTATACGCCGGGTCGCGCTGCAACAACTTGCGGTGCTGTCATATCATCAATGCGCGCGGGTAAAGAGCTGGTTGCATGTGAAAAAGACATACAGTAAAGTGAAAAAATAAAATATCTAAACATATCGACGCCGTCCTTATTGTTGTTGTTGAGGGGGGCATTATAAGAAGGTTGAGAAAAAGTCATACAGCCCCGGCTTTCCCACTTATAATACCTTGAGTGATCAGAGAATATCAAACATGTTCATTATATTAGTGATATTGTTGAAAGAGGATGATTACAATCCCAGCTTGCTTAGCCAGAGATTAACTTTTGGCATTGCTGCATCCGACAGCTCTTTAAATTTGGGGATGCGAGCTTGGCATTGATACCACAGCCATCGAACAAAAGTGCTGTTATCTTTTAATAAAATAACGGCCAGCATAAAGAATAATATGCCCGGAATGATGGGAAGGATGGCGCCAACCCCGCTTAAGATTAAACATATCCAGCCGACAATTTTACGCTTCATTTTCTTGACAATTTTACACATTCATTCTATCTTTGCACAAATCAAAGGAGAATCAAATGGAATTTTCAATTTTCGGTGTACGCTTCGGGTGCGCAAAGAATATGTTTTCGTGGGAAAAAATTAAGTGGTCGTTTTTTGTTTATTGGGCGCAACTTTGGAGGAGCTCCGCTCTAGTAGCCGTGGCCTTTCTTGTTGGGTTTGTTTTGCTGTTGACTCCGGCGTTTCTGAATTCAAACGCTTTGTCTCAATTTAATAATTCAGAGTTTGATGTAAAAATAAGTATGCACGTAGCATATTCATTACATTATTGGTATCAACAGTTGTTGACCCTCGGGATAGCCGTGCTGTGTTTCTGGTTTTTTGGATTAATTCTAGCGGGCTTATATGTTCAGTATTATGTAACGTTCAAAAAAAACTATCGGTCGTTTTCTCGTCAATTCAATAAGCCTGAGGTTAAGTCATTCTGGTGCTGGGGATTCTGGAAGCCTTTCATTTTAACATTGGCGCTTGGTTTGTTGTTTGGGTGGGGTTCAAGCTTTGTTCTGGGGCTGCTTGGCGTTCATCAATCGATTGTTTCGCTGATTGGTTTTATAGTGGGGGCTGCGCCTTTTCACATCTTTATTCACGGCGGAACCTGGGGGTTTGTGCCGGTTCGCAAGTCAACGAAAGCAGGCGAAGTCTTAACGGCGGCTAATTAACAGTCTGACTGGTTAATAAATCATTAATCTTAAGATGGTAATTTAGCATAGAGCCTTGATAAGCAGGAGAAACAAGTGGAATTTTCAATTTTCGGAGTGCCCTTTAAGTGCACAAAAGACATGTTTTCTTGGGAAAAGATTAAATGTTTACTGTGTGTATATTGGGCGCAGTTCTGGAGAGAGATGGTTCTGGTGTTCATCTTTTTAGTGGGGGGTGGAATTGCTGTTTGGCAATCGCAACTCTTTCAGATCTTGTTGGGGGAATTACTAGCCAAGGGCGGAGAGCAAGGTCAGCATTTCGACAGAAATCAAATTTTTATAGACTGGTACCACGCTACTAATGTTTTGGGGTGGGTAGGTGCGTGGAGTGCGCTAATATTGGGAGTGTTTATTGTAAACATATATATTCAATATTATACCCTAATAAAAAAGCAATATAGTTCGTTTGATCGTATGGCTGTTTCAGACAAAGTCCCACAAAAATTTTGGTCGGGTGAGTTTTGGAAGCGATGGATAGTAAGTGCTTTTTACAGCTTTGTTATTAGATTTGTTTTGGCGTTGTTGATGCCGCTGGTAATGATCGTAGTTGGGGGGCTCTTTTTTCTGCTGGCATTAATACCTGGTGTTGGTATGGTATTTGTTGTCATTGGAGGGGTGTTATTGGGGGCTTGGTATGCGCTTTATGTAATAGTGATGCTTGTTCTGCCCCTGTATATTGCGCTGCACGGCGGAACCTGGGGCTTCGTGCCAGTGTCTAGACAGTCCCCAACAGCGAAATAAAAGAGATTTTCTTATGCAGGTTATGTTTCGGATAAAGAGTGCTTTGATGTTATCTTTGACATTGTTGGGGATGTTTCTTTTTAGCTGTGTCTTTGTTGTATTCCCTGTGGGTCTTGGGATGAATATGATAATCACTGTTTGCGAAACGCTTGTAAATCATGCCGTGAACGCAAAGATTTTTGACGATTCATTGCTCTTAATTTCAAGCGTATTCTTTTTAATTATTAAGCTGTATGCTTTTGTCATCTTTTTTAGATTGTTTATGCATCCTATTTATTTCTACATACAGGAGTATGATTATAAAAGATTTGATAGAAGCTATAGTAATTATCATCAGCCAAAGCCCTGGTCATTTCGGTTTTTATTAAGCCTGACCCTGTTTTGTTTGGCCGGATAGGGATTGTGGTGGGCGGGCTTGTCATTTTTGGAAGTGCTGCTCAACAGGCATGAGATAGCTTGGGCACTGGTTGAGACTGGAGTTGCTTTTGTGGTGTTTTTGATTATACAGATTCTGTTTGTTGAGTCAGGTGCCTGGGGGTTCGTGCCGGTTGGCAAACAAACAACAGCAGAGAGGTTGGAGGCCAAGAGCTAATTCTCTTGACTTTTTTCTGAAAAACGCCGATAAACAATCGATGGCGATATATCGCTTGCTTTATCCTTGCTGTTTTCACACTTGAAAGCCGCTGTGGTCATAAAGACTATCAACCATAAGGAGCTATATGATGAATAAATATGAGTGCATTTATGTTGCACGTCAGGACATTCCTCAATCTCAAGTTGAGAACATGTCCGAACAATTTACTGGCATTATTAAAGAATATAACGGCACTATTCACAAAGTTGAATATTGCGGTTTGCGCCAGCTAGCCTACAAAATCAAAAAGAACCGTAAGGGTCATTATGTCGAGATGCACTTTGAAGCTTCTCCAGATGCTATCGTTGAAATGGAGCGTCAAATGGGGTTGCACGAAGACATGTTGCGTTTCTTGACGTTGCGGATGAAAGAGTTCGTAAAGGGTCAATCTCCTTTGGCTCAAACAAAGGGATATAAAGAGTCTCGCCGTGTTTCTGTTGTAGCAAAAGAAGAAGAAACTCAAGAAGGAGTGGTGGCATAATGTCTGTACCTCAAAAACCAAGTTTTTTTCACCGCAAAAAGTCATGCCCATTTTCTGGTCCAAGGGCTATTGCGATTGATTATCGTGACCCACGCATTTTGCAACGCTTTGTTTCAGAGCGTGGTCGTATGGTTCCAAGTCGTATTAGCTCTGTTTCTTCAAAGAAACAACGCGAATTAGCTTTGGCCATTAAGCGTGCTCGTTATTTGGCAATTATGCCATATGTTGTGGACTAAGGAGAAAAGCTATGGAAATTATTTTAACCGAACGCGTTCATAAATTAGGCAACATTGGCGACGTCGTAACTGTAAAAACAGGCTTTGCGCGTAACTTTTTGTTACCTCAAGGTAAAGCATTGCGTGCAACTGCAGAAGCAAAGAAGAAATTCGAAGCTGATCGTGCTCGCATCGAAGCTGACAATGGAGCTAAAAAAGCTGAAGCAGAAAAATTAGCTGCAACACTAGAAGGTAAAGTTGTTGTTGTTATTCGTCAAGCGGGTGATAGTGGTCAACTATATGGATCAGTTACAACGCGTGATGTAGCTGCGGGTCTTGTAAAAGATGGCTTTAGTGTAATTCGTCAACAAATCACAATTCCAAAAGTAATTAAAGAATTGGGACTGCACCCTGCAACAGTTCAATTGCATTCTGATGTGATTGTAACTGTTCGCATTAACGTTGCGCTAAGTATTGAAGAAGCTCACGCACAATTGCAAACTGCAAATAAAGTTGCTGGCAAATCATATGGATCAGTAAAAGCTGTTGAAGCAGCTGAAGCTGAAACATCTGAAGAAACTGCATAATATTTTCATGGGGGAGCGAAAGCTCCCCGCCTAAATTAAGGAGTCTTTATGTCATCCGTTGTTGATCTTAAGCAGACATTTGCTGTGACAACAGCAGAAGGTCAAGAGAGTTCTGTACCCTACAACCCAGAGGCTGAGCAACTTTTACTTGGAACATTGCTGTATAACAATGCTCCATTTGAAAAGACGTCAGAATTTCTAAAGCCTGATCATTTTGTTAATCCGATACACCAACAAATTTATACGGCCATTCAGCGCTATATTGAACGTGGTCACGTCGCCGATCCCATTACCCTAAAGGGATATTTTACTCAACATCCAGATGCGGAACAGATTACTGCATATTTAGTCAGTCTTGCGACTAATGCGCATCAAATCATCGATGTTGAACATTACGGACGCATTATTTATGACCTGTATTTGCGCAGGCAGTTAATTGCGTTGGGGTCTGAGGTTGTTGTTGAGGCGCGTCGTATTGACACCGAAAAAACCACCGATGA
Organism: Candidatus Paracaedibacteraceae bacterium UBA6184; assembly: GCA_002422845.1. Lineage (GTDB taxonomy): Bacteria > Pseudomonadota > Alphaproteobacteria > UBA6184 > UBA6184 > Bodonicaedibacter. Next base: position 30,662 of record DITM01000059.1, on the reverse strand, counting down.
GCAAATTACTGACATTGAGCAGAAATTGTTTTATCTGGCAACCCAACAAGATTCGCAACGTGCAGCATTGCCGTTTAAAGCGGCATTAACAGAGGCGATTAATACTGCGAAAAAAGCATTTCAAAGTGATCGCAAAATTGTGGGTGTGACCTCTGGCCTCAAAAGCGTGGATGATTATTTGGGTGGATTTCATAATTCCGATTTGGCCATTTTGGCAGGGCGACCTTCTATGGGTAAAACCGCATTGGCGACGACGATTGCGTTTAACGCTGCGAAGGCACATTTGGAAAAGCGTGTTGAAGGTGCTGGCGTTTTATTCTTTTCACTGGAAATGTCCGCAGAGCAATTGGCGACTCGATTACTTGCTTCGGAATCTCAAGTATCGTCAGAAAAAATTCGTCGCGGCGAATTAACAAGTGCTAGCTTTGAACGATTTATTGAAGTGAGTCGCGAACTGGAAAATATGAATTTATTTATCGATGATACTCCGGCATTGTCGGTGTCATCGTTAAGGTCTCGTGCGCGTCGATTAAAGCGTCAGCACAATATTGGATTTATTATTATCGACTATTTACAATTATTGACCACGGGGCGTCATGGTGGCGATAATCGTGTGAATGAAATCTCGGAAATCTCACGATCATTAAAGGCCATTGCAAAAGAATTAAGCGTCCCCATCATTGCATTGTCGCAGCTGTCTCGTGCGGTAGAGCAACGTGACGATAAACGACCACAGCTTTCGGATCTGCGTGAATCTGGATCGATTGAGCAAGACGCCGACGTTGTGTTATTCGTGTATCGCGAAGAATATTATTTGTCGCGCAAAGAGCCTAATATTGAAGATGTTAAGAAATATAACGAATGGACGGATCGCTTACAAAAAGTTGCAGGCACGGCCGAGGTGATTATCGGTAAGCAACGTCACGGTCCTGTTGGGACGGTTCGCTTACATTTCGATGGTCGATTTACGCGGTTTTCTAACCTTGATCAAACGTATCAAGAGATTTATTAAATGCAAGGGCATACAATGATTCATACTAATTTTCAGGATAAAAAAGCTGGGCTGCCATTTTCTGTAAAGGTTTCACCTCAGGAAACGGGCGCCATGATTATTGATCTTGCTGCGGTGCAAAAGAATTATCAAACCTTTGAAAAACATATTGCCCCAGCCACAATTGCACCCGTCATAAAGGCTAATGCCTATGGTTTGGGCATGGTTCCTGTGTGTAAGGCATTAGTTGACGTGGGGGCAAAAGAGTTTTTTGTTGCAACGATCGACGAAGGGATTGCGTTAAAACAAGCAATGCCAGGTGTGGTGGTGTATGTCCTTTATGGGATTTTTGCAGATACGATTGATGTTTTTTTTGAACATCATTTGGTTCCAGTATTGAATACGGTCGAACAAATTGATCGTTGGAATAAATTAGCGATCTCAAAACAGATGAAGTTACCTGCGGTGGTTCATTTTGATACAGGGATGAGTCGGACAGGCCTTACAACCAAAGAAGTTGAATGGTTGATGGATAATCAACGGATCTTGTCTAGTATTGATTTACGCTATGTTATGAGTCATTTGGTGTGCAGTGAAGTTCCCGACCACCCGATGAATGCCAAGCAAAAAAATGCTTTTCAGCGCTTTTCAGAGGCGTTTCCTGGTATTAAGCGGAGTCTTGCAGCATCGACATTGATGAAGACTGATTCGTCAGCTAATCATGATATGGCGCGATTAGGATATGGACTGTATGGGTTTTGTTATGATACGCCGACTGTTCAATTAACAAATTGTTTGCACGTGTACAGTCGAATTGTACAATTAAGGGATTCTGTGCCAGGTGATACAGTTGGGTATGGAGCCAATTATGTTGTTGAAAAAGCGGGTCGTTTAGCAACGTTGTCTATTGGCTATGCAGATGGCTATCATCGTTTCTTGCACAACTATAAAACGTATGTATACATTGGTCCTTATAAAGCCTATTTAGTTGGGCGGATATCTATGGACTTTTGTGTGGTGGATGTTGGTCATATACCCGAAGAGTACCTATACGAAGGTGCTTGGGTTGAAATGATTGGTGAGCATATTCGTGTGGCTGATTTAGTCACGGGGACTGACTTTGTGCCTCACGAGGTTCCAATTTCGTTGGGCAATCGATATGTCCGACATTATTTACCATAGCTAGTCACAACTGTCAGATATTTAACATCACAAGGTTTACATTTGTTTAATCTTTTTGGTTTAGTTTATTTCAATTAACCCAAGAGATTAAACACCATGAAAAAAACATCTGTTCTGATTCTGAGCGCATTGTTGCTCAACGTATGGGGGTCTGCTGCTGAGGTCGACCTAGGAGATCACTCTTCTGCGGAGCCTTTTGCCAAGGCGATGGAGGCGGTGAAAAAAACTGGGCGCAATCCAGCCCACCCCAGAATCTCAAAAGCTTTTGAATCTGTTCTTGCCACAAAAATTGTTCCAACACAGGAAGAAAAAATAGCAGCAGATGCGTTGAAGCGATTTGAAGCACGGGTAAGCGCATATCACGCTCAAGCTGCGGCGCAAGTTGTAAGTAAAGGAGCAGCACCAAAAGCACCCAAAGCACCAAAAGCACCAAAAATGTCCCCGGTTGTTCAGCTTTTGGCGGTGGATGCGTGGCCTGCAACGTTTGTGTATGATCAGGGTGAGCTTGGGTCGTGTACTGCAAATTCAATGGCGTTTATCTTGCGGTATCTTTCAATTCGAAACAGCAAAAACCCCTATAACTTTTTAGCCAATCCTGCTCGATTGGATATATCCAGATTATATCAATATTATAATACGCGCTATTATGAGGGGGTATTATTGGAAAGCGATCAAATATCAAGCGATGTTGGTGCTTCGATAGCGGGATCGATCTTGGCGTTGGATAAATATGGATGTACGCCCGAAGTATTTTCAGAGTCTTTAGAGTCTGTTTTAGGGGGTGTTTTTGCTTACGGTGGATGGCCTTATACTATCGAAGAGTTTGCAACGCAGCCGTCGCCCGAGTCTTATCGCAGAGCGTTTGATCCGGATTATGATGGATTGAATGCGGGGGTTGACCTTGCGCCAGTGGACAGCCGCGTTAACCAGTATAGTGTTGTGTCTAAAAACATACGATACACTGATTTGATTCCCAGCAAATATCTTAAGTCCGGAAAATTATTAACTGCCGTTGAGAAAAAAGCCATTGTTTCAAGTTTTGTGGCGGCTCTTTCTAAAAACCAGCCTATTTACTTTGGAACAGCCGTTGATGCTGGCATTTTTAATGATCAGAGAGGGTTTGTTCCAATGCCTAATTTAAGTACGTTCTCACCGATTGGGGGTCATGCGATCGTGTTGGTGGGGTATGGTCCGTATAACCCAAACAACTATAGTAAGAATTATTTTAAGTTTATTAATTCTTGGGGACCTAATTGGGGACAGGGCGGTTTTGGATTTTTTGACGAAGAGTATGTCGCAAATGTGAACGTTTTTTGGTCCGAGGCATTTGCTGTAGACCTTATTAAATAGGCTCATTCGCGACGGGATCTGCGAGCTTTTGATTCCCTTTTCAATCAAGAGAGGCCATTGATAATGTCCTCTCTTCGACTTCTCACCGTGGGCTTGCTAAAGAGGCAATCCGTCAAAAAGAATTGCAATTGGCAAACGGACGTTTCATTTTGTGATAAAAAGAGCTATCATTGTTTAAATCTGGATTAACTTGAGGCTAAAATGTTTGGTGTGATTGGGCGTCGTTTTATTCTGGCTCTGGAAGTGATTGGGAAAATCACGTTATTTTTACTTGAGAGTATAAAGGCTACTTTTACTCGACCTTTTTATATTAAAGAAACGATTCGTCAGTTATATCGAGTCGGGTTTTTGTCTCTACCTATCGTAACGCTGACGGCGGTATTTACGGGTATTGTTATGGCGTTACAAACGTATACGGGTTTTTCCCGCTTTGGGGCTACGGGAGCCGTTCCAACGGTTATCGTGTTGTCCATTGTTCGCGAGCTTGGGCCTGTCTTGACAGGGTTGATGATTGCCGGGCGTGTGGGCGCTGCGATGGCGGCAGAGGTTGGAACCATGAATGTTACCGATCAAATCGATGCGATGCGGACATTACACACGGATCCGTATCATTATCTGATTGCACCCAGAGTTTTGGCATCGATTATCAGCTTGCCATTATTGGTCCTTGTCGCGGATACGATTGGTGTGTACGGGGGGTATTTAATCAGTACGCTCTATTTAGATTTTAACGAAAGTTATTACATAGCGCAGACGTTTCAATTTTTGTATTTCTCGGACGTATTTTCAGGGTTGTTTAAAGCACTGTTCTTTGGTGCGGCGATATCAACCATTGGCTGTTATTCTGGATATACTGCGCTTCGAGGGGCTGAGGGTGTTGGTATTGCTGCTACAAAGTCAGTTGTTTTGGCATCGATCAGTATATTTGTATTGAACTATATATTAACAGTGCTGTTATTTTAGGCTGAACATGAAAACCAACGCGAACATTAAAATTCAACTCCGCAAGTTGCATAAATCATTTGGGAAGAAAATCATTCTGAATGGTTTGGATTTAAACGTATATGACAAAGAATCCTTTGTTGTCATTGGACCCTCTGGCGTGGGTAAATCTGTATTGCTGAAATGCATGCTGGGATTATTGCCGATCGACAAGGGGTCTATTATTGTTGATGGCGAAGAAACCTCAAAATTAACTGGAAAAAAGAGCAATGAGTTTTTAAAGAAATTCGCGATTGTTTTTCAGGGCGGGGCATTGTTCGACAGCATGAAGATCTGGGAAAATGTAGCATTTGGCTTAACACAGGGGCAGGGAATACCCCTTGCTGAGGCTAAAAAATTAGCCATTGAAAAGTTAGAGCTGGTGGGCATGAATGCGGCAGTTGGCGAACAGCGTCCCAATGAATTATCGGGTGGAATGCAAAAGCGTGTGGCGATTGCGCGAGCGATCATTATGGAGCCTGAGATTTTATTATTTGATGAGCCGACCGCGGGATTAGATCCAGTCACGGCCAGCCTGATTAACCAATTGATTCGTCGGTGTCATGATGAATTAAATATCACTACGTTTACGATTACGCACGACATGTCAACGGTACATACGGTAGCAGATCGTGTGGGGATGTTGAATGAGGGTAAGATTATTTGGGAAGGCACATTGAAAGAAGTCGCAAAATCAGACAATCACTTTGTTCAGCAATTTATTCATCAAAAAACGTTTGAAAAATAATGGCAAAGACACATAAAACATTCGCATGTCAAAGTTGCGGCAGTGTATATCCCCGCTGGGTGGGTAAGTGTGAGGCCTGCAGTGAGTGGAACACAATTGTAGAAGAGGTTGATTCGGCGCCTATTCCCAAGGGGATGAAGCCAGGGAAAAGTAGTGGTCTGGATTTGGTTGCATTAAATGGCCCCATGAAGTCATTCCCTAGGTATATTTCTGCGATTGAAGAATTTGATCGTGTATGTGGGGGTGGATTAGTTCCGGGCTCGATCGTGTTGATTGGTGGAGATCCTGGGATTGGTAAATCCACGTTATTGCTGCAAGTCAGTGCTGCGTTGTCGTCAGATTTATCTGTGGCGTATATTTCGGGTGAAGAAGCTGTTGATCAGATTCGCATGCGGGCAAAGCGATTAGGGCTGTCTGAAAGCCAGGTCATGTTGGCGGCGTCATCAAATGTGCGGGATATTTTATCAACGTTAGACGTTGCCCATGGTCCCAAAGTAGCTGTCGTGGATTCGATCCAGACGATGTATATCGACAATATTGAATCAGCACCGGGTACAGTGACCCAAGTGCGTGGGTGTACGGCAGAGTTGGTGCGAGTTGCAAAATCACGAGATTTAGTCATCATCTTGGTGGGGCATGTCACAAAAGAAGGCATGATTGCCGGGCCCAGAGTGTTAGAGCACATGGTGGATGCTGTATTTTATTTTGAAGGTGATCGTGGACATCAGTTCCGAATTTTACGATCTGTGAAAAATCGATTTGGTGCGGCTGATGAAATTGGCGTGTTTGAAATGCGGGAAGAAGGGTTACAAGAGGTTGTAAATCCATCCTCTTTATTTTTAGAAAATCGATCGTCAGAATTAAGTGGAGTGTCGGTCTTTGCCGGGCTAGAAGGATCGCGACCGCTTTTGTGTGAGATTCAGGGCTTGGTGGCGCCATCTCCGCTTGCAAGTCCTCGCCGTACCGTTGTAGGATGGGACGCAGGAAGATTGTCCATGATTTTAGCAGTGCTGGAAACGCGGTGTTCGATTCAAATGAGTAATCGTGATGTCTATTTAAACATCGCTGGCGGTTTGAAAATCACAGAACCTGCGGCTGACCTTGCGGTTGCTGCGTGTTTACTGTCATCGTTTACAAATACCCCCTTACCCGAAGATACGGTTATCATTGGTGAAATTGGGTTGGGTGGCGAAATTCGACCGGTGAAGCAAATCGAGGTGCGATTGAAAGAGGCGGCTAAGTTAGGGTTTAAACAGGCAATTATTCCAGCAACATCAAAGTTGGCGGAAGGCAAACACAATATTAGTATTGTGGCCGTAAAACACCTTTCTGAGATGATACGATTTTTTAATGTTCGACAAAAAAGGGACTCATGAATACCGTAGATATTATTATTCTTATATTGGTTTTATTATCATCCATTATTGGTTTTTGGCGTGGAATTACGCGTGAAATTTTGGGTATTTTTAGCTGGGCATTGGCGGCTGTGATCGCTTATTTCCTGCACGCTTTACCAGTACCATTGGTGGGTATGGTTGTCAGCAACGAATTCTTGAAAGAAATAATATCGGGGCTTGTGGTGTTCTTAGTTGCCTTAATTGTGTTAACGTCGATCACGTATAGTTTTTCTGATGCGGTAAAGGGCAGTGTGATTGGTGGTGCAGATAAAATTCTGGGGTTCTTGTTTGGCACGGCCAGAGGATTTTTATTAGTTTCTATTATTGCAGTGGGCGCCAATAAGTTTCTTTTAAAGAGCGGAGAAAACGCACCGACGTTATTAAAAGAGTCAAAATTGATCCCTGTCACGGATGCAATTATGATGCGACTTATTCAATCTATTTCTGCAGATAAATTGAATGTATGGAAAGATAAGCTGGAAGCCTTTTTTAGCGATATGTCCGTAAAGGGATCACAAAAAGTATCTGAGGCAATAGACGATTTACCAGAAAATTTAGGAAAAAATGAAGATGAATAAAAGCATATATTTGTATGTATTTGCAGTTTGTTTAATGACGTTCAACGCTTCAATGGTTTTTGGTGGTGTATATTCTATTAAAAGCATTCAGATTCAACATAACGGAACGTCTTCCTCGACTGCAAAAGATGCCGCATTAAAAGATGCAAGAAAGCAAGCATTTCAACAGATGATTCAAAAGTTAGTTGATAAAAAAGATATGGATCGCTTTGAAAATGCCGATGATCAAACCGTTGAGTTTTTGATCGATAGCATGCAAATTATGAACGAACAGATGGGGCCCAAAAGCTATAAAGCAACGGTCTCATTTGAGTTTAATAAACAGCGAATAGAAGAATTTTTAAGAAATAAATCTGTGCAGTTTGTGGCGCCCATTCACAAAACTATCGTGGTATTGCCTCTACTGTCCGATGGAGCAAAGACATATTTGTTTGAAAAAGAAAATGTGTGGATGGATCTGTGGCGGGGGCATTCATTCAATCAAGCGTTAATGACATTTGTTGTGCCCAATGGTGATTTGAACGATATGCAGTTGTTGAATGCTGAGGATGCTTTGATTGGGGCGGCAGAAAAAATAGCTGCCGTTGCAGCTCGCTACCAGGTGTCTGCAGTGGTGGTGCCATATGTAACCATTTCGATTCAAGGGCGAAAAATAAATGTCCAAGTAGACTTTCAAGAATACGATGCCAAGGGTATCAAAAAGAATAATACAATTCGCTCACACAGCTTAACAGAGGTGGCCGCCGAAGTATCAAAGCAAGAGCTATTAAAGAAACTGCTGAAAATTTCAATAAATAATATTCAAGATTTTATTAAAGCTCAATTCGGCGGAAATCAAAGTCAGAATCTGGTGTATTTGAAGATCCCAACCAAAACACCAGATGAATATTATAAGTATATTAATTTGTTAAATGAATCGGGTATGGCGCAAGATATTCAGCCTGTTGAACTATCCCGAAGCTATTCTGTGTTGCGAGTCAAAACGCTTTATACATTAGAAGATTTATTGAAATTCTTTAAAGAGCGCGGGTATAATTTTGAAACCTCTCAAGATGTTGCAAACCCTTATGCGTACGAGGCCGAACCTAAAGGATAATGGATGTCAAAATCAACGCTATCATCTAAGTTATTGACCTTGCCGAACTGGATTACATTCGGGCGCATTGTGTGTGTTCCATTTGTTGTGGCTACATTATTGATGGATAAGCCAGTTTATGCGCTGGTATTTTTTATAGTGGCGGCAATATCTGATGCGTTGGATGGATTCATTGCGCGGTATACAAAGACGCGATCAAAATTGGGTGCATATTTAGACCCACTGGCAGACAAGTTATTGTTTTTAGGAACCTTTCTAACGTTGGGGTATTTAAATATTATCCCGATATGGCTAATTATCTTATCAATCTATAGAGACTTAACGATTGTTTTGGGGATCGGCGTATTAAAATATTACAAAGTTTCTTTTGAAATAAAGCCGTTGCTTATCAGTAAAATCAATACGTTTGTTCAAAGTATCGTTGTCGTTGCTTTTTTGGTTATGCAAGCATTTACTCTTCAAAGTCCAATCATCCTTATTGGCGCCTATGTATTGGTATATATCAATACGTTAACGTTGCTAATTTCTGGAGTTGGATATATTCGACAAGGGCTGCAGCGTCTTGAAGGGTATGGGTTGGTTTACTTGTTTGCGGGTATCTTTATATGCTTGTTTATCTTAATGATGAACTATATGATTGCAGATGGAGTTGTTTTATGGCAGACGTTTTGTCGGACACTCTGTCCCTCATCATATAGGATATAACATGCTAAATCGGTTTATTTTCCCCGTCGTTGTCGTTCTTGGTTTTGGATTTCTATATTGTTTCAGCTCTATTACAATGCCATTTCTAATTGCAGGGGGCGTTGCATATGTCTTTCAGCCTTTAGTGGGATATCTTGAGCGTATTAATATCCCACGATGGTTGGGGGCGCTGTTTGTAACTGTCGCATTGTTTGCGATTGTTGTCGTTTTCTTTATGTACACGGCGCCTATTTTATATACCCAGGTAACAAAGCTAATTATGAAGGTTCCTGGATACATCGGTAATTTACAAACATTGATCCAGCAGGCAATGACCGAGCTTAATGATAAAGTTCCAGCAGAATATTCTTTACAAGTTCAAGAGGGGATACAATCCGTATCCAAAGATGTTGTTTCTTGGTTGCTTGGAAAAACGCAGTCCGCATTTCGAGGGGGAGTGATGATAATTCATGATATGGCAATTATTTCATTGATACCCATTTTAACATTTTACTTGATGAAAGATTGGCAAAAACTTTTAGAGTCTGTGCGGCATTACATTCCGCCCCAAAATAAAAAAGTATTTATCCAACAGTTGCAAAAAATTGATCAAACATGGGCCAGTTTTGCTCGAGGGCAAGCGTTGGTGTGTTTGATTTTAATGGCATATTATAGCCTTGCGCTGCATGTCCTGGGTCTTGATTTCGGGGGGGTAATTGGCAGCTTAACGGGGTTGTTTGCATTTATTCCGTACGTGGGTGCCATCCTTGGATTTGCGACCTCTGGAGCTATATCCTTTTTACAAACATCATCGTGGTTATTTGGAGAGGGTGGTTCGCTGGCGTTATTTGGAGCTGTGACCATCGTTTTTGCGTTTGGACAATTTTTGGAAGGGGTTGTTTTAAGCCCAAATATTGTTGGAAAAAGTATTAAGCTTCATCCTTTGTGGATTATGTTTGCATTGTTTTTAGGCGGCTATCTTTTTGGATTCGCAGGAATTTTAGTTGCAACCCCGGTTGCCGGGGCTATTGGTGTTGTGGCGCGATATGCATTGCAGCAGTACCGAAATAAAATGCATTCTTTATACCATGAGCAATCAAAGCAGCGGAGATCTTATGGACCAAAGTCCTAAGCAATATACGTTACCCCTGATTCAAGAACCAGACTTTACGTCTTATAGCTATTTTGTAAGTCAAAGCAATAAAGCAGCCTATCAACTTGTGGAGCTTTGGCCAGAGTGGCCGTTTATGCGTTATGTTATCGTTGGTCCCACTGGGCATGGTAAAACGCATCTTGGGCATATTTTAAGGGATCTTACACAAGGTGTTTTTATTAATGCTATAGACATTATTGCAGATGTATTAGAAGCGATTAAGCCTAAAGAAACCTATATTGTCGATGATATCCATCTGGTTCAACAGCCAGCTTTATTGTTTCATTTTTATAATCTGACGTTAGAAAATGAGTGTAATGTTGTGTATCTGTCTGGCATGGCGCCGGGTCAATATGATATGGGATTGCCCGATTTAAATTCTAGATTCCGATCCCTTGCGGTGATTGAGCTGCCCCAGCCTGATGATGACTTGTGTCGAGCCATCGTTCGGAAAGTATTTCTAGATTTACACATCAGCATTGCCGATGAAGTTGTTGAATATATGGTTGTACATATGTCCAGAAGTTTAACGGATATTCATCATAATATTCAGGTGTTAAATCAACGATCGATGGAAATGAAGCGAAATATTACGATTCCATTCATTAAGTCATTAGATGATATGAGATAATAATCGAATGTTAACTAAAAATTTAAAAAAATTAACGTATCGTTTACACTATCGCGGTATAAAAGAACTTGATATATTTTTTGGACGTGTGGTAGATCGATTGCCAAGTCTATCTTTGGATGAGATAGCCAGCTTAGAGCTGCTTATAAACGAATCGGAGACTAAAATATATCGATGGGTGTTGGGTTTTGAAGAAAAACCAACACAATACGAAAGAATTATCGAAAAACTTTTGACTTAGTCAATATTGTCCCTATACTAGATATAGGAAATGAATAAAGGGTCGCACCATGAAAACAACAGTATTTGCGTTAATAACAGCAATGTTAATGTCAACGGCGTTTGCAAAAGCACCGTTAAACCCAGATGAACAAAAAAATGTTCTAGCGCTTGATCGTACAGAAAATGCAGCCTATGTTCGGTTACAACAAGCTGAACAAGATGAGTTGATGGGTAAGATTGGCGCTAAAGAACTGGAAACAATACGCCATGAGTATGATGCTGCAAAAGAAAAGTTACAAACTGAGCTGTCCAAGCTGGGTAATGTGCCGGCGATTACAAAGTGGTTGATTGATAACCATGTGGGGATTGGCCAGTAAGCATCTTTTTGCTAGGTTTGGCTGACGATTCATTGCCCCGCCCAACTTTTTTGTGGGGTGGGGCATAATGTTTCAAATTCAATAACTGTTTAGATCCGAAGTATTTCAAGCTGATTTTTATGGTTGATGGGAGGTGGTTCTTGCTCAAAATATTTGAGCCAACCCGGCAACGTGGAGTTGCATCTGTTAAGTTCGGTTCGATGTATTCGAGGGTGTGTTTCTTGCCCCAATCATTGGGGCCAACCTGAACAACAGTGAAATCCCAACGAGCCCACCCCG
>DITM01000059.1:0-18922 GCA_002422845.1 Candidatus Paracaedibacteraceae bacterium UBA6184 | reverse complement strand
ATCTTACCTACCTGTGTTCAATATATCAGATGATGGTTAACAAACTCTGAAGAAACCGAATATTTTTCAAAAATATTTGCTTGTCTATAGCTATTCTTTGTCGGCGACATCCTCGTCGAGTGTTTTCTTGATGACAACAACATGGTCTTCATGGAAAAAATTCAGAACGTTCATCGCTTGTTCTTCTAAAAAGTCCACATCAATGCTTTTAGGGTTCAGGCGTTTAATTTTTTCTTCTAGTTTTTGACGTTGAGATTGCAGCTCTAATAATTCAAATTCTTTTTCATCCAATTCATGTTGGATGGTCCAATATTTTAGAACTCCGCGTTCGCCACTAAATCCGTGATAGGCGAAGTATACGAAAATGGACAACCCCACAATAATCGGCCAGAACCGATAAAAGAAACGCCGTAAATCCATCAGCGTCTCTTTTTAGGCTTTGAGGTTGGCCCCACGGATACGGTGGGTTGTTTTTGAGGGCCTGAGCGTTTTGTGCGTAAATGGAAGGCAATTTGTCCAGTTAGAACATTTACATCTTGCAGCTCAACCTCTACGCGGTCGCCCAGTTTGTACACTGTCCCTGAAGACCGCCCCTTTAATTCATGGGCAGATTCGTTATATACAAAGAAATCTGTCATCGATGATACGGGAACCATGCCGGTGATGCCGGTTTCATCGACTTGTACGAACAAGCCAAAGGCTGTAACACTGGTAATTCGTCCTGTAAAATGAACTTGTTCTGTTTCCAGCATATACAAACTTAGGTATCGGCTAATGACCTCACGCTCTGCTGTTTCAGCTTCTTTTTCACGTTCGGTGATATGGTTCGCGATGGAGGTTAGATTCGACCCCTGATCATCTGTTAATGCGCCGTCACCTAAATCAAACGCTTTAATAAGACTGCGATGTACGATCAAGTCGGCATAGCGTCGAATGGGTGAGGTAAAGTGTGCATAATGCGTTAAGCCAAGTCCAAAATGCCCATGGTTCGATGGAGAATACACAGCTTGTTGTTGAGATCTCAACACCATTTCGCTGACCATGATCTGTTGGGGGGTGTCTTTGACTTGGTGAATCACTTGGTTAAAATCACCTGGGGTGACCAGATGTTTTTGCTTGTCGATTAGTTTAATAAACGTTAAAAAGTCTCGCAATGATTGAACGCGCGATTCTGTTGGCGTATCATGAATACGGTAAAGGCACGGTAGTTGTTTTGATTCCAATGCCTTTGCCGCGCAAATATTTGCCAGAATCATGAACTCTTCGATCAGCTTGTGGCTGTCTAAACGACTGCGGATGCGAATTTCTTCTAAATTACCTTGTTTGTCTAGTATTACTTGATGTTCTGGCAAGTCGATATCCAGAGATCCACGTTTGTGGCGATTTTCTAATAAAACTTCATACACAGCATACATATTCTTAATTGCAGCCTGCAGGGGGCTGTTTAATGTGCCATCCAATATATTTTGGGCTTCGTTATATGTTAGGCGTGCTTTTGATCGCATTAGGCCTCGAACAAATTTGTATTGGCTAAGCTTTCCTTGTTTGTCCAGCAGGATATGAACCGCCATACAGGCGCGATCTTGATCTGGACGCAGAGAACATAAATCGTTTGATAGTTTTTCAGGAAGCATGGGTAATACTCTGTCTGGAAAATACACAGAATTTCCACGGGCAAACGCGTCTTTGTCCAAAGCAGAGTTGGGCCTTACGTAATGCGCAACATCTGCAATTGCGACAATAATATGCCAGCCATTTTCGTGGGGTTCGGCAAATACGGCATCGTCAAAGTCTCTGGCATCTTCACCGTCAATGGTGACTAAATCATAATCGCGCAGATCTTCTCGATTTCCAAGCAATGGAACCGTCCCTTGTTCGGCCTCTAAAACGGCCTCATGATCAAACTCGTTGGGTAAATCATGTTGCAGGATTGAAATTAAACTTAACCCTTTGGGTTGATAGACATTCCCTAAAATAGCCAATACTTTTGCTTGATTGCCGGTTGAGTCCTGATCAAGGATCTCAATTTTTACAATATCACCCTCTGCCGCTTTTAGCGTGTGATAGGCAGCTACATAAAATTCTTTTTTCTGTTTTTTGGAGACTGGATATACAAATCCCCCATTTTTCCTAGGTTGGAAAACCCCAATAGAATGGCTAGCGTTGCTTTCGGTAAAAACTTTAACCGCTTTTGCAACGAATCCATCAGTTTTACTGCGGTGAATCAGCGCCATCAGGGTCTGACCAGGTTGCAGCGAAAAAGTAGAAAATGTAAGGGTGATTGGGGCGTCAAAATCGCTGAGCTCGTTCGGCACCAGCAAATATTCAGTGGGGCTCAAAATTTCGGCAACGCGGCATTTTGTAACGGTTTTTTGTCGACCAGAGATGTTCTCAATCTGCTTGGCAACTTTAAAATTTGTTTTTTTATCTCGACGAGTATTCTTTTTCCAAAGACCATCAGTTTCAATTTCTTTGAGTAATACTTTGAACGGCTCTCTTAGATCTCCCTTAATATTAAAGGCCTTAGCGACTTCGCGCTTGCTGAGATCGCGAGATGCGAAACGAATAAATTTTAGAACGTCGTCTTTTGTAGGTAGTCCGTGTTTAACTTTAGCCATGATGTGTATAAGCTTCTTAATATGCACCCTAACCTATCATATTAGGCAAAGTTAAACAAAAGTTAAATTTTATTGGGAATCTGGCAACCGGCTGTTGCATCCGTTATGTTAGATCCGAAGCGCTCGGACATATTTTACAAAAGATAATCTGATATCACTCTGATGACACATTAAAAATTTCAAGTTTTTTCAAACATCGAAGTAGGTTGCTGGCGATTCAAGGCAGGGAGCGCTGCCTTGAACCGTATAGACGTGATAGTCGTTACGCCGTCAGATTAACTATTGCGATGTAGGTTAATAAGATTGCAACCCACGAAACAGCTTTGTGACCGATTTGGATGAAATAAAGAGTTAGGGGAATCTTTTCCCAAATCAAAGCGCTGGCCGATTCAACGGCGACAAAGAAAATAATAAACTCCAGAGCCATGAAAGCGCTTTCTAAGGATCCAAAGTAATGATAAACAGCGGCCAGACAGAAAGATATTGTAAGTGTGACGGCAAACCCCATGCCTGCAGACACAGCCATATTACTTTCTTCGAGTTGTTTCGGATTGATTTTTGATAGCTCCATCCATTTTTTTGCAAACAAAAGGTCGGAATACCATAAAAACCCAATAACCATGCCAACTATCGCGGCTGCGAATGCACCTACGTAACTAATCGAACAAATAAACGTCATGTTAACCCCGCTATGTTTTTGACAAATACAGAATATTACATAAGCCACCAAAATCAACTGTTATTCTCAAACTCTTCGCAGAGTGAAAAGACTGGCTTTTTGTAAAAAATATATCTAATATAGACGTTGGGATTTAAGTTGTAGGGAATAAAATGTCTTGGGGAGCTTTGAATAATCAGAGAGAAAGAACATCAGCTGAGCCGTTGCCAGAGTTTTTAACTGGACAGACGAGTAAAAGCTTTCACGATCGATCCGACCCTCAGTTTCAAACTGCAGATGACGTTGTCGTGCGAAAATCAGAACGACAACATTATGCCGCTCGTCAGGAAATGAGTCGTGGGTATGGAGTGGCGTACCCTGGATCGCTCAATATACAACTGTCTAAAAAAACATTGTTTGTATCAATTGTTTTTTTTGTGACGATTGTTTTGGCAACATTTTGTGTGGGATATGCAGTTGGAAATTTATCGACTTCAATGTCTGCTGGGCAGGTGAGTGTGGGGTTGCCTATTAAAAAACCAATCATTCCAACTAGAAAAAAAATCAAACAAGAAGTGCTGACTGCAAAAAAGAATACCCAGGCTGCAGTGGCTGAAACAGATTCTGAAGAATCGTCCCTAAACAAGGTGGACGATGCCTCTGCAGTTCAAGAAAACGCCCCCAAAGTTTCATCGGAAAAATAATAATAAGGAAAATGACAGTGAAACAATTGATGATGCAGCTCCGACCGCTGCAGATAAAGACGACGTGGCTGATTAAGGGAATATTTAGCCTAAGTTTATTATTTGTAAGTGGATGTGATAAGGTTAATGACCTGCTCTCGGGCGAGATGATCCCCCCTGGGTTGATTGCTTTAAAGCAAGATATTAAATTACAGCGACTACTTTTGGTGTCGGAAAAAGAGGCGAATAACTCTAGAGCGTTTGCGTTTCACATTGTGTTAACTAAAAACATTCAAATGGCTCAAGATTTGTCTCAAATGACTGCGGATCAATACTTCAAAGCAGACAAAGCAAAAACATTCGATCAAAATTACCACGGCATGTATAAGATATTTAAGTTTTCAGTCATTCCAAACCAAAAAATGCCCGAACAAAAATTAAAAATAGACCCTGGCAGTAAATATGTTGGGGGGTATTTCTTTGCAAACTTGCAACAGCCAAAAGGTAATAATAGAATTCGCATTCCATCTGGTCAGCATGTTATGGTAAAATTTTCTAAAGACGGAATGAGTTTGGTAACCCCCGATCTGATGGGCGAGGGCCTTGAGGCATTAGAAGAAAAAATTGGTATCCCTGGTTTTTCAGGATTGTAATAGATAAGGTTGTGTTGTGATAAAAGATTATAGATTTAAAACGAATCCTATTCAGTGGCATGAGGGAATGCCTTTGGCACCCCAGCACTTTCAATTAAACGATCATCGTTATCAAAGTCTTTTCAGTTTTCATGTATTGAATTCTGGGCCTTATCATTGGGGTATCGTGGATCTTCAAATTGATGCGCTTGCTTTAAGCAAGGGGGGGTTTAGGCTTCAAAAAGTTTCTGGGATCATGCCCGATGGTACAGTGGTTCAATATGAAGAAAATGATCAACTGCCTAAATTAGAAATTCCATTAGGTGAGGTTGATTTTAAGCAACAAGACAAGTGTTCAATTTATTTAGCCTTGCCAGCCTATGCGCCCGGCGAACCTTCGGCTGCGGGCAACGTGCCCAGATATATTTCAACGGCAGGTGATGTGGTCATGGATGAAAATGGTTCGTTTGGCGATCCAACCCGTGTGCCACGACTTGCGCCTAACTTATATTTAATTGTGGGGCAAACACCCTCAAGCAAATTTGTCAGTTTCCAAATTGCAGAAATTGCGAAAGTGGGTGGGCAGTATGTATCAACCACTTATGTTCCACCGTATTTAAGGTTTCCTAAAAAGGAACCTTTAAGAAAAGCACTTGAAGACTTGGCGCTAGAAATCCGAACTAAAATTTTATACAGCTTGGAACGTTATGATGCGGCAAGCGATAATCCAACCAATCAACATACTCAAGCAATATTACATATATTAATTGAAGCGTTAATGCCGTTTGAAACGATCGTTTCTGCAGAAGGTGTTCACCCGTTTAATGTATATCTTGCATTAGTAGCTTTGGCCTCTAAAATTTCCAGACTAAGATTGAATCTTTCTCATCCTCCCATCTTTAATATTTATGATCATAATAACCTTTATGAACCGTTCAAGATTACGATGGAGTACGTTACGAAAATTCTTGAGAAAATGTATGATAAAGTTCAAACACGCAATTTCCAAAAGAAGCGTGGATATTTTGGTTTAAGCTTACCAACGATTTGGCATACCAAAACATTAATATTGGGAATGAAAAAATCTGCTGAAACAAGTCAGGCGACCCATTATAATTGGATTGAAAATGCGTTAATTGGTACAGAAAAGTTTGCACAATCAATTATCGACCGACGTATCATTGGGGCTGTTCGACGGATTCTATCGCAAGATGAAAAAACAATCATTAACGCGCCCAACGATGTCGTGTTGGTCGAAGTTCAGATTGATCCACAGTTTATAAGCTTAGGGGAAGTGTTATATGTATTTAATCCGTCCGACGCGCCATCCAGCCGTCCGACAGATATTTACCACTATGTAACAATTAATGATATTTAAGTATTAAGTAGAATATTAGAAAAGAACAATAAAAATGCTACATCATCAATATCAAGATTCATTTATATATCGCTTTTTTAGTTCTTACTATACTGAAGTTTTGCGTGAAAAACAAAAAGCCTTATCGCAGGCTGGACCACAACTTCCAAAGCTGGATGATTCTAAGGCTCGCATTATTGCCGAACAAATTATTGCTAAACTTGAATCCTTTTTAAGGGATTCAGAAGAAGAAGCTTTAAGGGGAGGTTCTTACATCCAATCAGGATATAAAGCTGTTCAATATATTGCTGTTGTTTTGACGGATGAAATCTTTTTAAATCTCAAATGGCAAGGTCAAGGGTATTGGGATAAAAATATTTTAGAATCCAGGCTTTTTAATACTCGCAAGGGTGGGGAAAAACTATTTCAAGGTCTGGGTGATTTTTTACAGCAAAACGATATGCTGCGAACAGATATCGCTGCAGTTTATCTGCACGCATTGGCGCTTGGGTTTCAAGGAAAATATCGTCACACTCAAGATCTTTCAAGCATAGATGTGTATATGGGGAATTTGTATGAATTCATTTATCGTCAATCCCCCAAAGTATTTACGCAGGATGCTACTTTGTTTCCAGAGGCATGTGCTCATACGATTCGAGATGCAGAACCTCAAAAATTGCCAGATCCGTACCGATGGTATTATTACTATTTAGTAGGTGTAACTGTATTTTTACTAATAACCTATGTTATGTGGTTTGATTTAACGTTTGAGTTAAAAACCGCTCTATATGAACTGATTCAATTAGGAAAATAAAAACAATATGGATTGGATAAAAAATATCTGGAATTATATTAAAAACCCAGAACCCTTCGTCGGATGGTTTAAATCAACATTCCCAGCCGCTGCGGATTATAAATATATAGCCAATGTGTACTATATTCTAATTACCATTGTTGGACTGATTCTTTTATATATCACCTTTAAGATTTTGCGATGGGTATTCCGCAAGCTGATACAAATTGTTATGAAAGTTAAGGCGTACTTTCTTAAGAAAAAGAAAAAATCACTTCCTAAAAAAGATGCTGTTGATTCTCGCAATAAGATATCCGATTGGTGGAAATGGTTAAGAGAGAAACTTAATCCAGAAAAAGAACCGATGGAAGAGGCTTTTTATGAGGCGTCAAAACTCTTAAAACAAGCATTCGGTGGTACTGATTATATGTATGAATTGCCCTGGTATTTAACACTGGGTGATTCGGATTCTGGAAAGGGAACGCTTTTAGAAAGTCTAGATATTAAGCGTCCATTTGGGTTGGGGCCAAAAATTGAAAATTTGGGTTTACCTTTAACATGGAATTATTTTGATTATGGTGTGGTGTTAGATGTTCGTGGCGATGTTATATATGATAATAACAAAAAAGCAACCACGTCAAAAGTGTGGTCTGATTTATTGCAACAGTTAAGCTATCATCGGGCGCGCAGACCATTAGACGGCATCATTGTTACATTATCCGCAAAAGATTTATATGGGCCAGAAAAGTTATCTGCACTTGATATGCGCAACAAAGCACATGTGTTGTATCAAAACTTAATTACGATTCAAAACAATCTCTCTATGAGATTGCCGATATATGTGGTGATTACCAAAACAGACACCATCCCGGGATTTGACGCATTTACAAAAAGCTTTCAAACCTCCAATCTAAAAAACATATTCGGGTGGTCGTCTTCTCATGGTATTCGACAACCTTACAGCCCATCGTGGATGGAAGCTGCATCTCAGGAAACGTTGGCTACGGTTAATGACTTAAAGCTGCAAGCATTTACGATGATGCACAAACAAGAAAAAAATTTAGATGAAGATGCTTTGTTTGTATTTTCTGAAGAGCTGTCAAAAGTCTGGGATAACATTACCATTTTCAGCAACCAGCTATTTTCAGAAAATGTGTATAAAGATTCCCATTTCTTGCGGGGGATTTATTTTACAGGCGGGACAGAAGAATCTAAAGACTATACAGCCAATATAGAATTATTTGTTCAAAGACCATCACTGAAGGTGTGTTTTGTCCGAGATCTATTCATGGAAAAAATATTTGCAGAACGCAATATAGGGTTTCCATCGTACGAAATTGTTCAATCCGTCTGGCGCAACCTTACTGCTGGAAAGGTTGGGTTATTAGGCGGGCTTGGTGTGTCTGCCGTGTTATCAACCGTTGCATATTATCAATTCAAGGGTAGCAAAGAAAGTTTAGCTCCTGCAATTCAAGACATTAAAGTTGTGATGAAAGAAATCAAAAACCTGCGTGGGAATAAGATCAATCTTTCAAAAGATGAGATAGAAACATATAATAAATACTTTGATCATTTCTTAAAAACGGTGACAGAGGAAACTAAGTTTTGGGCTTTCTTTATGCCCCCCTCATGGTTTTCTACTTTCAAAAAAGATGCATACTCAGCTGTCGGAACTGCATTTGACTTAATTTTGGTACAAAGCGTGCATCAACAGGTGCAAGAAAAACTGAATAAATTACTCATCACTCCAAAAGAGATTTCTAAACTAAGTGAAAAAGAAAAGACCGTATTTGATGCTGTTGATCAAAAACTTTCAGAAAAAGCCAACCCCATAAAAACTAAATACTTTCAACAGTTAAAAGAGTTTGTAGACAATTTAGTGACGTTAGAAAAAATAGCAGACGGGTACAATAATTTCTTTATTTCTCGTAAAGAAGACGATCTATTTATTTTGATAAAAGACTTGTTTAACTATGACTTTACCGATGGTTTTAAAAGCAACTTTAATCTTTATAATTGGGCGATTCGTACTGACGCGTATGAAAAATTAGACTTAAAATCTTATAAAAAACGGATACAAAAAAATCTGGAAAAATTGTTTGATGGATTCCTTGTATCCGGGGTTACTCAGAATGATAGCCTTAAAAAAGTATTCGGATTAAATTCAGTGTTGGATGAGCTTGCAGACGTCGATTCTTATAGTGATATTTCTGCAGACGAATTTGAAAATATTTTTAAAACCATTCAGGATGTTATCGATCTTTCTTATAAAACAGGCGACCTGGCCTGGATTGCAGAAGACAAATTTAATCCAGGGGAAGACTATCAGAACTTTTTAATCGCCCTGGGGCGGTCTCAATTAGTTGCAAAAGAGTTTGTTGATGATCAGCTGTCACGTATTCAGGGGGCGTATTCTAAACTAAAAGACGAAATCTCAGGATCTTATTCGTCTATGTTAGATGCCAGCGTATTTAATATGAATGGGGGGTCATTCCACGCGAATCAAGAACTAATTGATATTAAAAATTACTTGGACAGCTTTATGGACGAATCCTTTATGACCAAGGTAGAAAAGAAAGCCCTTGCTACTCAAGAGATAAAAGGAAAATTGATTTTATGGGATGCCAGACACTTAGCGAATGCAGATAAAATGTTGTCTGGTTATTATGACTTTATAGAAAAAGGAATTGAAGACTACCCCCAGAAACTTAGACCTTTATTAGAAAAAGTATCGAAGGGGCAGTTGCACAAAAACTTACTGAGTTTGTTGGGAATGTCTCAATATACAGTTAGCAGCAATATTGAAACAATTGGTACAAATCCAGAAGAGCGCTTTAAAAATCAAGTGCGCAGTTTTATGGCAACCTGGACCTCGTTAAAGAAAATTTTAACTGAGCTATCTTCGGTCGACGAGATTCCTGATACAGTCACAGACTTAAACCGTTTTGTGACAGAGCAATTCCTGAAAGTATTAACGGCATTAGATACGATTATTGATACAGAAAATCTCTTAAAAGTTAGACCGGGTCAATTTAAGTGGTGGAGCGGAGAGGGTGATCCTGTTCTGTCTGGGTTCAAAGTGGTGGATTCTAAAACTTTGGAAGGCCTCTTAGACACCCATTTTAGACGCTTAAGTAAACTAGCCAAAGATTATGCAAAGCCATCTGTAAACTTGCTTATGGCGGACTTTCTCCCATTGCAAACATCAGAACGGCAAACAGTTAAACGATGGACCTCAATCTTAGAGCAGTCATTGGCCTATGAAAAGAAACAGGCTGGAAATTCAATTGAAAAACTAGTTCAATTCTACATGCAAGATTTGAAAGATTTTAAAATTGAAACAGCAGCTCAAACCTTGAAAAAAGTCCAGGTGGCTCCAGATGAATCCGACTACTTTTTAGAGCAGCGCACCATCACCTTTAAAGACCTATCAGACCGTGTTGATGCGATTGGTGGGTATAAACTTTTAGAACAATATCAAAAAGTATCAGATTACTTTAATGAGAATATTGCCAACAAACATCCTTTTACAAGTGACCCGTCCGTGCAAGAAGAGGTTGATTTAGCAAGCCTTAAACAGCTGTTTAATCTTATGGGGGAAAAATCATTTTCGGTTGATGATTATGTGGCGGCGTTCAAGGCGCGCGAAAGCAATCCAGACAAATATATAAATTTCTATAAAAGTTTGGATATGTTGCGTCGCTTGTTTAAACCATTTGCCGATGGGAAAACAGATGTGCCGGCGGCGTCTCTTCAGATATATTTCCATGCCTCAAAACACAGAGAATCTTCAACAGCACAATTTTTGGTTGATCAAGAGTTTGATTTTGGAACGACAACTCCATTTGATATTAGTGACAATGGAAAGAAGGTCGTTTGGAATTATGGCGAACCCGTTAACATAGGGTTCAAACTTGCTGATGGAGCACCCGTTACCATGTTTACATATTCACAAGATGAAACCAGCTTTAATAAAATCAGCAATGTTGAAGGTGTGTTTTCTTATGATGGTGGGTGGGCTCTGTTCAAAATGCTCGCAGACAAAGCAGACAAACGAGAAAAAGGCATATTAGAGTTTGATATTCCAATTCAAACTGACAGAGGGGCAAGCAGTTTGCGCACCTTTATTAAAGTTACATTGCAAAATACGGATGATAAAGACCCGATCGTATTGTCAGAATTTCCAAAGATGCCTGAAAAAGCTCCGAGCTTATCTAAAAAGACACTAAAAACAATCAACTCTTTGCAACAGACAGTTTCGTCTAAACAGTTAACGCAGGATGATGATAATGAATAGGGTCGAGCTCTTATTGCCAATCCGCGAAGACTCCCCCTCTGGAGATATGATACGGTACGATACTGTTTATAGGGAGATTCAATCGCTTAGGAATGCTTCGGACTCTCAAGCCCCGGATTATAAAAAGTTAGAAATTGCCTGTGTTAACACACTAAAGAATATCAGCAAGGACTTACATGTCGTTGCTATTCTTACTGAGTCTTGGGCAAATTTATACGGGCTTCCAGGATTAACAGAAGGTTTCCAGTTAATCATTGATATGTGTGAAACATTTTGGTCTACGTTGCATCCCAATAAACCGGATGATCAAGATGCAAGATTAAGCTCTTTTGTATGGATCAATGATAAGCTATCTGATGTTGTATTAAAAACTCGTATTACAGCTCCCAAGATACCTGGGCTTCCAATATATACTTTCGCCAGTTTAATTGATGCGCGTCAGTTAGAGTTTGTCATCCAAAAATCGGGTCTTCGCAAGACAGAGATTTTAGAGCGAGCACTTAAGGAAAATCGCCCGACGTTAGAGCTCATTACAAAGTCTATGATCATAACTCCCATTGAGTTTTATGAACAACTTGTGGAGGATGTTCAATCGACGGTTGTGACTATCGAAAAGTTAGAAGGGTTTTTAGACGATAAATTTAAAGAAGAGTCGATTACCTTAAAAAACTTTGATACGTACCTTGCTCACATTAAAGCCTATGCAAATGAAGCAATAGACAGAAAAAGAGTAGTGTCGCCAACCGATCAAACGGAACCTTCCGAAAATGATGAACAGCGTTCAGAGCCCGACAGCGCGACATTGGATGACGCAATACTGCTGCCAGCCGATCAATTATATGCACTGCTGGGTAAAATTGCGCAACGGTTAGAGGAAATAGAACCCAAATCTCCAGCGCCTAAACTGGTTAGAAAAGCGATAGAATGGGGAAATATGAGCACCTCTGAATTGTTTAATGATTTGGCGCGTAATGATATCAGCATCGCTGAGATTACTAAACTTTTAGGGTAGTATAACGTTTAACAACGCGGCAGCGCCCTTTGCCTCACAATGCCCCGGTGGGGCACGCAGGGGCAAACCTGCGCCCGCAACTAACAATGCCCACCGTTGAGCGAAAGATGCCCACCATGAGAGCTCAATTGATTAATTAGGCTTTGCCACTTTTCATCCTGATCGTTAAAAATAAGGTCATCTGAACACTCTGTCCATAGCCACTTATTATCTTTTAATTCTTGTTCCAGTTGACCGGGTTCCCAATTTGTATATCCCAAAGCAAGAAGGCTTAATTTTGGTCCCGTCCCAGCACCCATACGATTTAATACATCTAGTGTCGCCGTCAGCGAAATCGTATCATTAATCGGAGTTGTTTGTTCGTGTGTGTAGTCATTCGAATGTAAAACAAACCCACGCCCCATATCAACGTCTCCTCCGGCAAATAGGGGAACTTTTTTTGGAAAAGAGGGCGCAACCGGAATATTTAGTTGCTCAAGTAAATCATCTAAATATAGGGCGGGAACTTTTTTATTAATAATTAATCCCACGGCACCCTTAGAGTCGTGACCGCAAATCAAAATGATTGATTTAACGAATTCGCCGGCTAGATGCGGGGTTGCAATTAAAAGTGTGCCCACTAATGATGATTGTATCGACATATGCTAACTCTCTGTTTCAATGTACAGAGTATGTCAAAAAAATGACCAAACTATTAACAAAACAGATTTTTTTATAAAACGCTACTTAGCCAGGGTTCAGTTCCAATGCTAGCTGGGGTAAAATAGACGATTTGACAGTTGTGAACATCATAGTAAGCTAGGTTTAGCAATTCAAGCAATGCCCAGTAGACCCCGCCATGAGAAACGATCAAAGGTGTTGAATCATCTGTTAGAAATTGTATTAAAGCTGATTTAACACGATGCTTAACATTTTCAAAGGACTCGCCACCGTTAAGTATCAAACCATTTCGCCATTTGGCAAATAAGGCTGGATCTGTTCTTGGTTTTCCCTCCATCTCCCCCCCCCAGTTTGCTTCCACCAGCAATGCAGAGGTGTCTAAAGAAAGCCTATGGTGATCTGCGATAATTTTCGCAGTTGTGTGCGCACGTTGTAACGGGCTAGAAATAACCCGATCAATAGGCAGATCGTTAAGTGATTCACGGGCATCACATGCTTGCTGTTCCCCTATAGAATTTAAGGGGATATCTAGACTGCCCATGCACATATTGTTTTTATTATAATCTGTTTGTCCATGACGCATAAAATAAAATGGTTTTAAGGGGATCATTTTGTCTCTCTTTTGTTATTGCATATTAATAAACAGGCATCCTCGTGAGGCTCGGATGACGCTTCATTGCCCGCCCGACCTGGATTGCGCATAGGGGCGCAACCATGTCTTCCCACCCTTATAAACATCCGTTGATGTAGGCATCCATTAACTCTTGGGGGGTATATAATCGCATATCATGAGAAAATTTCTCATACAATCCACGCATGCCCAATAATTTTTTAACATAGTCGCGGGTTTCTTTGTACGCTAGTCCTTCGATCCACTCATAATCCCAATCATGCTTTGGGCGACCCACTTGCTTTAACCATTGCGACATATAGGTGGGACCCGCATTATAGGCAGCGGCCAATAACAGATACGATTCGTAAAAGCGTTCGAATAATTCTTTAAGGTATAAGGATCCCATTTTTAAATTATAAGCAGGATCTTTGTACAGCAACGTTTCCTCATAATAATGCCCCTTTGATGATAAATGGCGACCTGTTAGCGGAGTCACCTGCATTAGTCCCAAGGCGCCCATATCGCTTTTGATCATGGGATGAAATCGACTTTCATTAAAGGCCATGGCATGAATAAAATGAATGTCTGCAAATCCATCGGGTTGAAAATCAATGCGCAGGAATACATCGGGGGTCACCAAATTATATACCTTGTTCACTTTTTCATAATAATGAATGGTGTAATAGGGGGTTGAATATTGCTGTGTGAAATAAAACCCTAGGGCATAATCGGTGCCAGTTTTCAATCCGTCTTGCAGCGCATCCAGCAATACATTTTTGACGATGTGTTCTTTCGCTTCATGCAAGAATTGTATGGCTTGCACAATATCGCGTGTTGCAAAGTGTCGGATTTCATCATCATGAATTGCGGGCGCTTTTAAGTGAATCTCTCGGTCTAATTCTTTAGCCGCTAATTGACCATAAAACGTTTGTGGAAATTGCAGAGCATGTTCAAACCAGTGGTTGGCTGTTTTGGATTGACCTGCTGCTTTTGCAGATTTACCAGCCCAAAATGCATATTGAGCTTTATCGGCAGATATTTTTGCTAAAGACGCCGCTTCAATAAAATGATGCAATCCTTTTGCAGGTTGGTTCAGATACGATGTCAACACCCACCCTGCTAACCAGTGTAACTCAACGGATTGAGGTTGGTGGACAGTAACTAGCGACAGTCCTTTTTGTGTCAATGCATGGGCGGTCGCATACTCTTTTATCTCCACTAATTTTCTAACCGTGCGAATGATTGTCGTAAAAAAAACATCCTTTAAAACAAAGATCCGTTTTGTATCGCTTTCCAGTAATAACTTCGCAGCCAATTGCGCATTGTCACCGCGCAAGGCATTTTGGGCTAAGGTCGCGGCAACTCCAGGATGAGTCGACGTGGTCAGTTTGCTTTTGCGATTGATTAGGTTGATCCACTCTTGATATACAGAGCGTTTTGTAATATCAATCCTGGGCAGCAGAGCGGTGGCTGTTTCCGCTTTACACTTCCACAGCAACATTTCAACACGTTGTTGATGATCTTTCGCCGTAAGTAACTGTCCATATTTAGTGAGAAGATTCGCTTGTTCTTTGGGCGTCATAGTGTCCGACAGCCAAAAATTACGAAATATGTTGATAAACTGATGGTGCTTGCGCTCATTTGCGCCCAATGTTCCTAAAAACGCGTCCATGCCCTGTGCGGTGGTTGGGGCGTGTCCAACAAACCATTCTCGAATAATCTTCTTAGATGTTGTTGATGTTATTTTTTTTTCCAGCATGGGAATTGTTTCGGGGCGTAATGGCCAGTGGGGCTCTTTCTTCATAAACCGCACGCCGTCTTCAAAAGTTAGTTCATGTTTGCGAAGCATGCGCCAGGTTTGAATCGTTGCAGCCAGGGGGCATTTGGCCAAGGCTCCAGAAACATTAAGATTTTTAACGTCCTTAAAATCTTTAAATAGCTTTAAACAATCCTGGTTAAAGCGTGGGGTTGGAAAAACAACATCGCTTTTTGCAAAGGATAAAGAAAACAAAAACCCCATACAAAAAACAATCTTGAAGCCCTGAACAAAGGGGGCTATAGTGGTGGAAAACTCAAACAAGGATTTCTGATGATGTTGAGCGGTACATTGACGGCGTTGATTACCCCATTTAAAAATGGAAAAGTTGATTTTGAAGCGTTGGAGCGTTTTGTAGAATGGCAAATTGCCAGTGGCATTAATGGTCTTGTTCCCTGTGCCAGCACCGGTGAATTTGCGACCTTGTCCAAGGATGAGCAAAAAGAAATTCTGAAAACGGTTGTTCGTGTAAATAACGGGCGCGTTCCCGTCGTTGCGGGCGCCAGCGATATCAACCCTTACAACGTTATTGATCTTGGGCGTCAAGCGATTGAATGTGGTGTGGATGCCGTGATGGTAGTTGCTCCGTATTATGTAAAGCCAACGCAAGATCAGATTCATGATTTTTATGCTCTTATTGATGATTCTTTGAAATGTCCATTGCTGTTATACAACAATCCTGGTCGCTGCGCTATTAGTATGTCAGTTGAAACAATTGTAAAATTAGCCTCTCGCAAAACGATCATTGGTATCAAAGAAGCTGATGCAGACATTACACGGCCTACAAAATTTTTAAACAACATTAGTCGTACAGACTTTACTATTTTATCTGGAAACTCATCGTCTACGCCAGCCTTTTTAGCAGAGGGCGGTCATGGAACCATTTCAGTAACATCTAACGTTGACCCTGTCCGCTGTGTTCAAAATGTGAATGCGTGGTTTGATCAAGATCTAAAAACTTTTGCACGGTTGCGTCAAGAACTGATAGATTTAGATGAGGCGTTATATCTCGAACCTGCACCCGCAACAATTAAGTATGCTCTATCTGTTCGTGGGATATGTTCGGATGAAGTCCGCCCACCTTTGGGACGTTTTACCGATAAACACAAGTCCGAGATTAATCAATTATTGTCATCAATGAATTTAGGAACAGTATGAGCGAACCTAGACATATCATCTGCCAGAACCGCAAAGCACGATTTGATTATTTTATCCAATCAAGTGTCGAAGCAGGCATCATGCTTGTTGGATCAGAGGTTAAATCTGCCAGACTAAACCAAGTGAACCTGGGCGAAGGTTTCGTCAGTGAATCGGGGGGTGCATTGTATTTATATCAAACAAACATCGCGATTTATCCCTATGCCAATAATTTTAATCACGAACCCACTCGCCCTCGTAAGTTGTTGTTAAAAAAACGCGAAATTACAAAGCTAATGATGAGCATTCAGAAAAAAGGAATGACCATCGTGCCTGTGTCCATGTACTTTAACCACAAAGGTAAAATCAAAGTTGAGCTGGGGCTTGCACAAGGTAAAAAGCAAATCGATAAACGCGCCACCATCAAAGAGCGCGACTGGACACGTCAAAAACAACGCGTTTTAAAAGGAGATGAATAATAATGACGGATCAACATCCAATCCCTTTGGAGTGTATCGATAAGATTGATGTGCTGTCTTTTCACAACGATGGTTCCGTTATAATGACGATCATTACGACAGGATATTTAGATGATAGTACAGACACAAAAGATCGCCTATTCCGGAAAGTAAATAATTATCTCTCGATGTTTAACTCTGAAGATTTTGAAGAACAACATGGTCAAATTTCTTATGATCAATTAACAATAACGCTTGTGTATAAACAAGAACCTCACCCCAGTATTGTTGAGCTTGTTGATCAGTTGTCAGCACAGCTGAGTGAGCACGGTATTAAGATGTTAATGGATGCTTGTTAACTCTCCACCTTTAGAGAATAAACATTCTCTTGAAAACAAATAAAAACGACTTATAGTGCTAATTAACGTATATCTAAGAGAGATTGTGAATAAACATCAACTGTCAGCGCTATTATTAAATACTGTATTAGGCGCAACTTGGGTTGCAAATGGCCAGGCAATACCTCCTGAATCTACAGGATATTTCTCTATTACTGAATTTCCATCGACTATCGGTTGTATGCGAAAAGTCTGAAGTGGCTTTAGAAAAAGAATTGGAGACGCTTCGATTCGGTGGCAAAAAAAGTTATGCAGATAAATTTCTGCGCTAACTGGGTGCCGCAAAATTTAAAAACATTAATTATCGGCGCAGAGTTTGATGCTATGACACCGGTGTCATTGTTTGAAAATGATTCTCGATTTAGCAGACCCAATATATCAATCATTAAAATCCTTGGGGCCGGACACATGCCTTGGTTTGAAAAAATGGAGGATGTTGTGCGTGCCATTAAGCAGTTTGAAACACTGCTCCCAATAAAGGATGCGAAGTAGATGGACTAATGAGAGGGAGGGCAACCATCCCCCTAGTTTTCAGCGATACGCTAGATATTCATTAACGTGCGATTATTTGTCCGAATGGTAAATTTTTATACTATTTTAATCTTTTGCCCTTATAATTACTTAAGAAAATGATTTGAGAAAAATTATGATTAACCATCGATTATCAACAGTGCTATTCTGGGCTTCTTTTCTTATCACCCCATTCATCGTTAGCTGTGATGAACTGTCAATTATATTAACGGAATGTGAAGGTATATTAAGGAAATATGAAGAGCCTCAAGGTTCTCGCAAATATGCCCCCGCGAACAACAAAAAAGACTCTACAGCAAAAGATGGCGCTCTTAAGCGACAAAAAGACACAATAGAAGCTAGGTGGCGCATAGAATCTGCTGGTCTTGCTTTATATAGCTCAGAATACTACGAGCTTGAAGCAAAAAAGATGGAATCATATGCAAAGCTGTACCCGACAGAGCGGTTATATTACTTTCAACAAGCACAATACCTTAAAAATCAAGCCGCACAAGCGCGCCGCAATGTTGCAGAAAAAAAAGCAAGAGATAATATGTACGAAGCGGATTTGGTTATTAAGAGAGGGCAACAGATTCAAAAGGATAGGTGGGCAGAGCAAGAGAGAAATTTAAAAGTTGCTAGCCCAGAGTGGTATCGATTTAAAGCAGAAACATATCGCGCCCAAGCCAAATGGTATCCAAGCGCTGCTCACCTATATAATCAACATGCAAATGAAAGCTTAAAAAAAGCAAATGAGGCAGAGCTGCGCATTATTGAGCATGAAAAGAACACGAAAGATCTAGAGCGCGCTCGTAACCACCAGGAGGATGCTAGAAGACAACAACAAGCAGGCGCTGCTGATCGCAAACGTCAGGAAGATGCTAGAAGGCGACAAGAAGAACAAGACAATGCGAGGACTTATGTCCCGAGACCCAATGTTAGTGAAGTTGCCAAGAATGCAACTATTTTGGAATTACCAACTGCGCTTGATCTATTAACGTGGGGTGAGGTTAAGAAGGCATACAGAAAATTAGCATTGAAATGGCATCCAGACAAAAACCTAGGAAACCCAGAGGCAGAAGGAAAATTCAAAGAAATTGCTAATGCATATGAGTTCTTTGGGCGTCTTCATGATACAGGGGAATTAAAAGATTAGCTTACGCTCAAACACCCTCGATGGAGTTGTCGGGGGGGGGGTAGCGCCGAGTTTTTATTTTTCAAAAATCTTCATCCCATTCATAAAATGTTAACCCTCATCTGATACGTTGAAAGTGGTAGGA
>DITM01000063.1 GCA_002422845.1 Candidatus Paracaedibacteraceae bacterium UBA6184 | reverse complement strand
AGGGGTTCTAAACGCTAACCGTCGAAATTTCCGGTGATTTTTTTACCATACTGCTGGTGAAATTTGCTTCGACACTTCTATTGCCTTATGATTCTCTTTCCCCCGGCCGCAAATCTAAGACTTCATAGCCGTTATCCGTTACTGCAACAACGTGTTCCCACATTGCGGATAAAGATTTATCTCGTGTGACAGCAGTTAGCATAGTATTTTTGATGATATCTACTTGGCCATCACCGCTTGTCGCAAAAGGCTCAATTGTAATCACCATGCCTTTTTGAAGTTTATGTCCTGTATTGGGTTGCTCACCAAAAAATGGAATCCGTAACCCTTCAAAATGTTTTTGCCCAATGCTATGTGCAGTTAAACCAAATTGAACTATGGATTTAAAACCTTGATCGACGATATATTTTTCAACCGAATGGGAAATCGTACCCAATTGTACTCCAGGCCTCACCATCTTCACACCCACCCACATAGCTTGATGTGCAACAGCCATTAAGCGCATAGCCAAAGGAGAAGTGTCCCCGCCGACAATCCACATTTTCTGTGTGTCTCCGCACCACCCATCTTTTTTTAAACTTAAATCAATTCCAAATATATCGCCCTGTTTTAAAGGAACATCATCCACCTCACCACGGGCAGCAATTTCATTTCGCGAAAAGTAAATACATTGCGACGAGTGAGATTGATGTCCTTCCAAATCTGTCCGATCAACTTCTGCTTTAAAATCATTGATGATCAGATCATGTGCCATTTTATCGAGCTCACGAGAAGTGATTCCTGGTTTTACATGTTCCCCCAAAATATTTAAAATTTGTGCTGCTATGTTTCCAGCAGTTTTCATCTTTTGAATTTCTGCAGGAGTCCTAATGGGAGAAATCGTACGAATATCAATTTTTTCTTGATCGGTAAGAATTGTCATTTAATCAGCCCTCTTAAACTCGACTTTATGAAAAATACTATAAAAATGGGGTTCATTTCAGTTCTTATCGGTATTTTAGATAGAAACTTTAAAAAAACATTCCATTCAATAAGTAGCTAATCTTTCAGTACCTGATAGAAGCACCACGGTGCATAGAGGTTTTTTAAATATCTGCGCAATTGTCTCCCATTTATTTTTGGCCTATGATTAAACACAAATCGCCGAGATTATTAGTATATTTTGGAGGGGTAGCCGCAAACCTCAGAAATTTCCGGACAGTTTTTAGTCATTCCAGAACTCTTTAAATCGTATTGCTGCTATTTCCGTATAGCGAACTGTGTGCTGAATGTTTTTATGCCCCAAGTAATGCTGGATACTCCGAGTATCTCTCCCATCATTAGCCAACTTAAACCCAGTTGAGTGCCTAAGCATATGTGGGTGAATCGGCATGCCAATCTTGGCCAGCTCACCAGCCCTTGCAACAATTTTACGAAATGTATCCGTTGTCATCGGGGATAGGCGTTCACTCATAAAAATATAATCTGTATCTGGGTAATCACGCTGTAATTGGCGGAGCGCCCGCAACTCTGGGCCAAACAATGGGTGTTGTGAGGCTATGCCATTTTTTAACCGAACAACATAAAGCAGGCCTTGTTTTAAATCAACATGTGTCCAGCGTAACGAAACCAATTCAGAAACTCGCAGCCCATGCCGAAATGCCATCAAAATCATGGTGGCATCACGCAGGCCATGTCGCCCAGTGTTTTTTGCTGCATGGATCAGTGCATCAATTTCCGCTGGCGTTAGGTGTTCACGTACTCGTCGAACACTATTTTTAATCTTTTTTGGCGGTTTCATACCTTAATTATAACCAACTTTCCTGAAAATGATGGTTGGCACCCAGTCCAAGAGGAGGCGAAACACGGCCTCCAGCTTGACGTTCACCGATCAAACTTTCCCATAAACACATGCTTTAGGGAGAGTTTTTTAGTAGCATATTGTCTCTTTTTTAATTAAGATTTTTTATCATGCGTGCAAGCAATGAAAGATTAACCATTTTATCTGAGGCAGAGCAAGCTGCCTTGTATGAGATCCCTGATTTTGATGATGTTCAGCGCTCGAACTATCTCAATCTCACTCCTAAAGAACAAATCTTGATGCGCAGCCGTGATAATTTATCAACCCAAGTCCATTGCGCTATTCAAATAGGTTACTTCAAGGCTAAACATCGGTTCTTTCTATTTAAGTGGGACGAGGTACAGGAGGACATTGATTTCATCATGCAGGAATATTTTCCTGAACAACAGTTTCATCCAACCCCTATCAGCAAACACCAATATTATGCACAATGCACCGCGATTACGACGCATTTTGGTTACCAGTCTTGGTCAAAAGAGTTTGAACCATTATTGACTGCCCAGGCACAACAGATTCTTCGCCGTGATGTTAGTCCACAATTTATCGTCATCGAATTACTAGCCTTTATGCAGAAAAAGAAAATCTTGCGTCCTGGATATACCACTTTGCAAACGATTGTGAGCAAAGTCTTAAATGCTGAACGCAATCGGTTAGAGGTAATTCTTAGAGAATCCCTCACGATAGATGATAAATCCGCTTTGCAAAAATTGTTGCTAGAAAAAGAAGCGGAAACGCTTTCTGGATTAGCAGATCTCAAGCAGGATACCAAGGATTTTAAAGCGCGCATGATAAGTGCTGAGCGCGAAAAATCGATTTCGATAAAACCCCTGTATCAGTTAGCTAAATCGCTCTTGCCTACACTTAATCTTTCTCAGCAAAATATTCACTACTACGCAAGTCTTGTTGATTATTATGATGTCTATGAATTACGGAAGAAATTAAAATCTGAGCAGACCTATCTCTATCTTCTGTGTTATCTCTCTTTGCGATACCTGCAATTGAATGATAATTTAATAGACGCTTTTTTCCTGAGCCTCAAGCAATTTGAAGCAGAGCTTAAAGAAAAAACAAAAGATGCCTATACGGACTACGCGGTAAGCAAACAAATTGATTCTTTTGTTATGCGTCGATTTGCACGGTTATTTATCAACCAAGAGCTACATGATCAACTCAGCTTTGGCGATGTACGCAAAAAAGCATTTGAAACCATTATCCCTGAAGAAGAGCTTCGCCATAAAATACCCGAAGAAAATGAGGAGGATCTTAAGCCTATCGATTTTCAATGGAAACTGGTTGATACTTTATTTCATCGATGTCAGCTGCAGTTACGACCGTTAATGATTGCCATTGATTTCTCAAGTACTGCAGATGAAAGTCCTTGGCTTAAAGCCATTACCTGGCTTAAAGAGCTATTTGGCGCCAACAAAACGATAAACCAATATCCAGTCACCGCAGCCCCTGAAAAAACCAGGCCAAAACGGCTGGAAAAATACCTGTTTGATA
The DNA here is from genome assembly GCA_002422845.1 of Candidatus Paracaedibacteraceae bacterium UBA6184. Classification (GTDB taxonomy): domain Bacteria; phylum Pseudomonadota; class Alphaproteobacteria; order UBA6184; family UBA6184; genus Bodonicaedibacter. The sequence continues at coordinate 1,710 of DITM01000063.1, read as the reverse complement.
CTAATGCCAAAGGTGAAAAAAAGTTCCATGCTGATCGTTATGAATTTTGGATTTATCGCCAACTGAAGAAACGGCTTAAAGCAGGAGAGCTCTATCTGGCAGATAGCATTCAAAACCGTTCGCTTCAACAAGAGCTTCGTTCAGCTAAGGAAAAAGAGTCGCTAGTAGAACCATTGGATATTCCCGCACTGAGGAAGCCCATTAAGACATTGCTGGACGAACGCTGCGCTGAACTACGGTCAGAATGGTTGAAATTTAATACTGATTTTACTCAAGGTAAACTCAAGCATCTGTACTATGATGAAAAAACCAAAACGCTCCATCTAAAAAAATCGAGTGATGACAAACGCGATGAAGATGCTCAACACCGTTTCTATGAACAATTGCCCTTGTGTGATATTACAGATGTTCTTCGATTTGTTAATGAACGGAGTCGTTATTCGTCAGCATTTACTCTACTGCAACCTCGTTATGCTAAATTGTTAGCCGATGAAAATACTCTAAATGCGGTTATTATCGCGCAAGCGTTGAATAACGGCAATCTTAATATGGCAGAAATTTCTGATATTCCTTATGCCAGTTTGTTGGACGTTTATCAATCCCGTGTGCGATTGCAAACATTAAAAAAAGCCAACGATATGATTGGGGATGATATTGCACAAATGCCTATTTTTCCTGATTACTCGTTGGATATGGCTATTCTTTATGGTGGTGTTGATGGCCAGAAATTTGAAGTGGCAAGACCTACACTGAAAGCAAGGCGTTCCAAAAAATATTTTAAAAAAGGGAAAGGAGTTGTGGCTTATACGCTTCTAGTCAACCATATCCCGCTGCAAACTGAACTGATTGGTGCTCATGAACATGAAAGTTATTTCGCTTTTGACATTTGGTATAACAACACCAGCAGCATCATGCCTGAGGCCATTACAGGCGACATGCATCTTATTAATAAAGCTAACTTTGCTGTGATGGACTGGTTTGGTGGCAAACTGTGCCCTAGATTTACCAATTTGCAAGCCCAGCTCAAGCATCTTTATTGTGATGACGATTTATCACAATATGCAGATTGGTTAATCAAGCCCGTAGACAAAATTGATCGCCAACTCATTGAGGATGAATGGCCTAATATCGAACCTATTATCAAAGCGTTAGGTTGTAAAGAAATCACCCAAAGCATTTTGATTAAAAAATTATGCACGTACAGCGCCTCAAACAAGACCAGAAAGGCACTATTTGAATACGATAAATTGATCCGTAGCATCTATACCCTGAAATATTTACAAGACAGAAAATTGCAACGAGACATACATCGCTCTCAAAATCGGGTAGAATCCTATCATCAACTGCGTATGGCTATTGCAACTGCCTATGGTAAAAAGCAATTATCAGGCAGGGGAGATCGTGAAATTGAGATCAGCAATCAATGTGCCAGGCTTATTGCCAATGCCATTATTCATTATAATTCGGCAATTCTATCCAAGCTCAAACTCAAATATGAAGCTGAGGGGGATAATAAGGCATTAGCACTGTTGAAGAAAATTTCGCCTGTAGCTTGGCAACATATCCATTTTCAGGGACACTTTATTTTTTCTGGTGATAAAATCATTGATCTCGATGCAATAATAAACAAAGTTTTTTTGCATGGAGTAAAAAAGAAAAAAGTGGTTGAATTTAGTCCGGAAATTTCGACGGTTAGCGTTTAGAACCCCT
>DITM01000029.1 GCA_002422845.1 Candidatus Paracaedibacteraceae bacterium UBA6184 | reverse complement strand
TTTTCGCAATTCTAGTTATTAGTATACATATCAGTTTTGGGCTATCAAGAAAAAATGTATGTTTAATTAAAACCCTAGTTTCCTACGTAACGCAGCAGCTCTGTTTTGATAGTCATTACATTCAGCTGATCCTTGATGAAGCTTAGATCCAAGAATACGTAATCCATATGCTGCCTCTCGAATATCATATGGTTCTGAATTTGGATGATTAGCAGATTGTTCATAGCGTGCCGCAGCTTTGTCATGATATTGAGATCCAAGAGCGTCTAATCGCTTTGCTGCCCATCGAATATACTTTGGTGTTGCATCTGGATGATTGACGGAGCGTTCATAGAGTGCTTCGGCTCTTGGGTGGTATGCAGGTCCCATTCTGAGTAATCCATCTGCTGCCAATTGAATATCACGTGATGGTGCCCCATCACGATTTGCCAATAGGTCATAGAGTTTCGCGGCTCTTTCATAGTATGCAGGTCCCCTTCTGGGTAATACTTTTGCTGCTTTTAGAATATCATTTGGAATTGCATTGGGCACTATCCCGTTTAATACCTCTTTATCACCATGGTAAAATATTGGATGATTGTTAATTGCATCAACAAGAGCCGTATGTTCATCAGCCGGCATCGGCATCGTCCAAGACTTTACTGCAAAGGCAGCCTTCAGTACGTTATCAAAAGATGCATCTGTGTTAATTCCAAGAAATGCAAGTATTGAATGATTTTCAAAAGTAAGGGGGAACCCTTCTAATAGTCTGGGGATAACGTTACTGAGTCTCCAAGCATTTAGTTTATCTAACATAGGTTTAGCAACTATACGCCATTTCGTTGACACTTGTGCTAATCTATATACATCCTTTTGATCTAAAAAGCCTAGAGCAATAATATCCATAGAATTTTGAGAAGCACATTCAGAAAGCTGTTCGGCTACTTCCTTAGAAAGATCTTTGGCTACTTCCCCAGAAAGCTTTTGGACTGTTCCCCATGGGAATCTATCTAGTGTTGATTGTGGGCGTTGAGATGGCAGTTGTTCTAATCTAGCAATCTCTGTGTCTGCGGCATTGCTATAGATTTGTGTATTCGGAAGCTTCATAGAAACTTTATAGGCCTGTATGGCGAGGTTCGGATATCCTAACTTTTCAAGTTCACCCACTACAAATGTAACATCTGACAGGCGGCTGTCATGATTTAGACTTTTTAGATATAGCCTTGCGGCGGCGGCGGGTCTGCCCATCTGGGTTAAATCGAATGCATGTTTAGACAGTTCTACTATGGATGATTGCGTAGTTACAGTAGCTGGATCCACCGGAAGATCAAGGGTTCCACCAAAAACGGTGGGTAGCGTCAATACGGTAGTCATCAGCAATGATTGAAGTGTGTGTTTCATAATGGGGCTCCTATAGGACTGTATATAGGGACAGCTGTCAAAAAGTCAAATGAATGTGTTTTGGGGAATGAAGAGGGAATGGCTCGTTGCCAGGGACGAAGATATAACGATCTCATAAATCTAGCATTAATCCCACTGAATATGATAACACTTCATCAGGTCAGTTATATATCGAGATCCTTAATGGCATTAAAGTTTGGCTTTCAGTGGCAAGATCTGTACGACAGTGAAAAACTATCGACAGTACATCAGCATTTCTTAAACCATCTCAGTCGATCGGATCCGCAATTATACGCTGATGTTTATGAATCAACGCCTGTCGCCCCCGACATACTTGTTCCGCTAGCCATGGCGATAGAATCCTTTATCGTGGATCTATTTGGGTTGCATAATGCCGTACAAGAGTATTATGACGCACACCATCAATTTCGCTTAGCCAGTCAGTTTAAGCGCAACTTTATTCAACGCGATGTTTTATATACGTATTCATCCGCAGAATCAATTGATGGAGATACTGTAGTATTAGAACTTTCCAATCATTTAGGGCAGTCGATTGATCCGACGAATGAGGTTTATTTTGCGCAGTTGGCTCTGGCTGCATTGAGTCGCCAAGATGAAAAAGTAGTACAGTTGTTTCGACAGTATACCGCCTGGGCATTTTATTCGGAGGAAGGACAGCGGCGTCATGAACGTGGTTTCTTATTTAAAAAACCCCAAGCGATAGATCCGCAACAGCGGTTTCCAACACATCCGGATTTACAGGGTGTTATTAGTTCGCCAACGATTAAACCGCGAACAGGGTTTGATGTCACGGATAATGGTATAACAACACCCCATGCCGTGGACGAGGCCTATTATTGCATCAAATGTCATGATCGGGAAAAAGACACGTGTCGTACGGGATTTAAATCCAATGAAGGGGTCTTTAAAAACGACGAACTGGGTCAACCTTTGTCGGGATGCCCCCTGGATCAAAAAATATCCGAGATGAATGTTTTGTTTGAACATGGACAAGTCATCGCTGCGTTGGCGGTGGTAACCTTGGATAATCCTATGGTTGCTGCAACCGGACATCGCATTTGTTATGATTGTTCCCGCAGTTGTATTTTTCAAAAACAGGATCCTGTGGATATTCCATCCATTGAAACTCGATTATTAAAACAAGTATTAGACCTACCGTATGGGTTTGAGATTTATAGCGTGTTGACCCGATGGAATCCTTTAAATTTAAACGCCCCCTACCCAGCTTCGGATTCTGGATATCATGTATTGGTTGTTGGACAGGGCCCGTCTGGGTTTGCGTTGTCTCATTTAATGATGCAGATGGGTCATCGTGTTACCGCTATTGATGGTTTAAAAATCGAGCCTTTACCCATCCAGTTAAAAGATCCGTCCATTCCCATAAAAAATATTGCTGATCATTATGAACAATTATCCGAACGTTATGCAAAAGGATTCGGTGGCGTTGCTGAATACGGAATAACAGTGCGCTGGGAAAAGAACTTTTTGTTTGTGATACGGTTGTTGTTAGAACGTCGAGCCTTATATCACTGTTTGGATGGCGTTCGCCTGGGCAGCAGCATGACATTAAATGGGGCTTTTTATGAGCATGGATTTGATCATGTTGCGCTGTGTTTAGGAGCAGGATCACCCACCTTGTTGTCTCTGGAAAATATGACAATTCCTGGGGTGCGATTAGCGTCTGATTTCTTAATGGCGCTTCATTTAGGGGATGCTGCAAAACTTGATTCCAAAACAACGCTGCGCATCCAGTTACCCTTAGCCGTGATTGGAGCAGGCTTAACCGCCGTCGATACGGCAACCGAAGCCCTAGCCTATTATCCCCACCAAGTCATGAATTTTTATCAACGCTATCAAACGATAGTCGCGCAAAATGGGATTGATAAAGCCAATGAAATACTAACTGTTGATCCTATCGTTGCAGCAACGTTTTTAAATCATGGGAAAATTCTGCTGGATGAAACTTTAATGGCTGCGCATGAAAATCGAAACCCCAATTATCTGCCTTACCTGAATGAATGGGGTGGAGTTACACTGTATTATCGCAAGCGTATTCAAGATGCTCCGTCGTATCGATTAAACCCACATGAGCTAAAAAGCGCATTGATGGAAGGGGTTCGACTTGTGGAACACGCAATCCCCCTTAACATCATTGCAGATGATCATGATCGTTTAGACGCAGTAGAGTTTAATATTAAGGGCGCCCCACAACGAATAGCATTAAAAACCTTGTTGGTTGCAGCAGGAACAAAACCCAACACTGTGCTGGCGCAAGAATTACCTGAGTTGAAATTGGACGGACACTTTTTCAAACCGCTTACTGCCGAATCTTTTTTTGTCTCCAAAACAGAAGACGGTCGATATGTATCGTACCTTGGCGATTTACATCCCGACTATTCTGGCAGCGTTGTTAAGGCGTTAGCCAGCGCAAAGAGGGCTGCGCCAGAAATTCATGCACAGTTAATACTAACACCTCCACATCGAAAAGATTTCACTGCGGCTGATTTTGTTAGCACGATAACGGATATTAGTGTGGAGTCTGAATGGATTCAGTTAACGATACATTCACCGGCAGCTGTAAGAACCTATCAACCGGGTCAATTCTTTAAACTGCAACCCTATGGGGTTGGTTTTACAGAGGCTATCCCCCTGTCCCCGACCACTGTAGATAAAGCCACAGGCCGCATAAAATTCAAAATTCAAGTCGTTGGTGCAACAACCCACAAGCTGGCTGAATTGCAATTGAATGAACGCGTATTTCTAATGGGGCCAGCAGGATCAACCTTAGATTTTCCATCAGATTATCAAGTGTTGTTCATCACAGATCCACGTGCGACTGTCGATGTGACGCACCCCATTAGAAGCCATATCTCTAATTCCTATCATCAAATTGTTGCAGAGATCGCCGATATTAAACCCGCTGATTTTAAAGGCTTTGATGTTGTGTTTATAGCAGGCGATCTGGGTTTTATTGAATCGTTTAAACACAGCTTTAAGACGCTGCACATACCTTGCTATACATTTGTTCACACTCATTTGCAATGTATGATGAAACAGGTTTGCGCCCAATGCATATATACCGTTACTGATCCAGAGACTGGTTTTGTCTCTGTTCAATTTGGGTGTGCGAAAAGTATTGAAAACATACAGAAACTCTCATATCCTACAGTGAATAAAAGGAATAAAAATGAACGGTTGGAAGAAATTATATTGGGGGCTGTTGCTCCTAACTAACGCAACAGCCATCGCAGCTGAGTCTGCGCCCTCCGCTAAACGACGCATCACGTTGTCCTTGGGGTACGATGAGTCTTTTAACTCTAACGAAGGGATGAAGCATTTACCCTTAACAACCATACAGGGATATAGCTGGGCGTTTGACCAAGCCACAAAAATGACAGATGGTGAAATTTCCAGATCAGCCTTAGTCATTGCCGACGTCATTCTGCACATGCCGTATCTTGGAGAAAACCTTAATGAATTGCAAGACAACTGGATATTAAAAGAAAAGTGGTGGCCCTATTTACCTGCATACCATGAATTTGGGCATGCTCGCGCAAAGAGAGCTTTTTGCAATTCACCCTTTGCTGGATATGAAGTTCAAGTTGCGGGTCATAGCAAAGAAATAGATTCCGTATTATGGTATTATTTTCATTCCATACATCATGCAGATTTTACAGAGTGTGCCTTAACAAAAGGACCGTTTAACGCCCAAAAACATATACAAGCGCTTCCAATCTTTGCGGGAGGTCTGAACAATGAAGCCAGGCTTTCTCATGAAATTGCTGAGTGGACATATCGTTTCAATGGGCATATCGCATATTTTGGAGCCTATTTCCGAGGAAAAACTGCTCCAGTCTCGTATACAGCTAAAACAAAATCAGGAATTGTTGATGCTGATGTTTCGGACATTGGGTACATTAATAAATATTATACATTGTATTATCCCAGATTTAATATGGACAATATTCAATACGGTGGGCTTGTCTCATTATTGTGCAGCAGCACAACGTATTCATTCCTGAAAGGATATTGGGATTTTATTAAAACAGGCGATCCAACCGTACGAACATTTACATGCCACGGTATCCGATTGCCGGATGTAAATTTTTATTTCACACGCAATGGGTTGTCGTTAGAGATCGTTTCAGGATATCAAGTTAACCCAAATCTGTGGGTAAACTTAGGCATAGAGACTGTCTATTACCCTGCTAAATCCATAGAGTTTACTCCAAGTGTTCGATACGTTCTTCCCACCAGTATATATGGTATGTTTGAGTTTGATGCCGGGGTTGTAATAAATGCTTATGGGCACTTTTCAGGGCACGTTGGTGTTGAGTGGACAGATCCTGTAAACCCATTAACCTTGCATGCAAAATTGATTCATCACAATGCCAAGACATATGTGGGTGAACGAAATATTCCCCATGCATTAAAAGGCGATCATGATATAGAGATCATGATTTCAGCATCGTATAATTATTAGGCACCGCGCCGCTGCATCCGTCAGATTGGATCGTATATATTTTGAAACTTTATCTATAAAACTGAATGAGTATCTGAAAATTTAGCCCTTTTGGCCTCGTGCCCCGATGGGGCCCTCCGTGAATGACCCACTTTGCTGGCGGCCCTCCGCCGAAAAACCTGCTCCCGGTTTTACCCACCACAACATACAGCTTCTCCATTTCCTCTAAAAGATTAACACTTTTTAAGGATTGATGGGGCATCTGTTCTTGACAGAACAGTCCCCTTCGACTAAGGTTCAACATATACGTCGTGAATCTCTCAGCCCAAAGTAAGCTATACGCACAGACCACACAGTCCGTGAACTAACCAGCATCTTTAACCTATCAGACATTTCTTAACACTCTATGAACAGAGTAACGATTTTTTGTAATCGAACAATCCGTATTTGACTATGGATTGGATCGCACGCTGGAGCGTCCTATAAACTACCTTTCTTGATCGCCGACAGCAAACGTTCTAATTCATTTTCCGACACAGCCAATATACTAATTTTTTTGCAGTGATCCATTTCACCGCTGATGATATTAATCTGCGATTGATCGATCTTTAATATTTGAGCAAGCAGATGGGTGATTGCAGTATTAGCGCTTCCCTTTTTAGCGGGGGTCATGACTTTCACACGAAGGTAATACTGATTTCTAGAAGGATCGTAGAAAACTCCGCCAAGACCGTTCACGGGTGAATCCGGAATCGCAAACACATACAAAACCCAACTCTTTCTGGTTTCAGCACATTGAAAAGGAGGCAAGACATGAGAAGAGTTTGAAGTCGATGGATAATAGTTTGAGACAGCCTCCTGTATCAACGGCGGCAGCTCCATTAAGGAAACCATCATTATCTCTACGGAACCTCCATAGGATACGGGCAAAATGCTTAATAATAAAATAATAAGCGGTTTCATCTCAAATGCATACGTAATCTCTTTTTTAAAGATATAATATTAGGCATAAAGATCAAGTGTTATTTAAGAGTGTTCGTTGGGGGTTTTTAAAACAAAGACCCCGTCGCAGCTTTTAATGAGCGCTCCAATTCATCTACTGACATTTGGATTAATATGCGTTTGTGGCGGTCTTTTTCACCCACAATAATCTCAAACAATGATTTTGCAATGCCCAGCTTTTTAGATAAAAGAGCAATGATTGCTTTGTTAGCAAGCCCTTTTTCAGCGATGGCGGTCACATATACTTTAAGATTTGGTTGTTGATCAGCATCCAGTACAATTTCGCCAAGGCGATCTTTTGCTGCACCAGGTGTTGCCCACACATATAAAACCGCATGAGTTTGATAGGGCTTAATGGGCGTCATGAATTTTTTGGAGGGCTAGGATTAAAATGGTCTTCAAATTTATTGGGCACGTTTAACCACTCATCGGCATCCTTAGGGGCGGGTTTTAATTTGCGAATATTTGGCCATTGATTGGCGTATTTTGCATTAATTTCCACCCATTTTTCAGCACCGGGTTCGGTATCTGCAATAATCGCATTTGCGGGACATTCTGAAACGCACACCCCGCAATCGATACATTCTTCTGGTTTGATGACCAACATATTTTCACCTTCGTAAAAACAATCCACCGGACATACGACAACGCAGTCGGTGTATTTACAATTAACGCAGGCTCCTGTTACGCAATAGGTCATCTAGATTTAGCCCCTTAACATCGCATTAATATCGTCAACAGACGGAAGCTTTAAATCTTTTCCAATTGCCGTTAATATAGCTGGTGTATGGAGTATTTTTGAAGATAACTCTACTATATCAGCTTGTGTTACCGCTTCAATTTTTGCCGATATTTCATTAAGAGGGATCGCACGATCAAAAATTAATAGTTGATTGGCAAGACGTTGGCAACGCCCTGACGTGCTTTCCATCGACATGGTTAAGCGAGCTTTCGATTGATTTTTAGCTTTTCTGATTTCTTCAGCCGTCAGCGTATTTGGAAACTGCTTTAATTCATTCAACGCCGCTGGAATTAATTCAGGAACTCTTTGTGGGTCACATCCCGCATAGATGCCAAATGTTCCAGTGTCTGAATAGGATGAATGGAAACTATAGATAGAATAAACCAAACCACGCTTTTCACGAATTTCTTGGAACAGGCGTGACGACATGCCATCACCCAATATACCTGAATAAATATTCATGGTGTAATAGTCTGCACTGTGAGAGCTGATGCCCCCCATACCCATCACAACATGGGCTTGTTCTAATGTACGGTTTTCATAAAAATGCCCCCCCGTATAGACTGATGGAGCTGGAGCCTCGTGAGTTAATACTTTGCGAGTTCCAAAATATCCTTCTGCCAATTTACACAACGCATCATGGTCAATGTTTCCTGCAGCTGCCAAAACCATGCGACTTGGGCAGTAATGATCTGCCATAAATTGTGCAATCATGTCTCGACTAAAGGATCGAATGTTTGATGTTGGTCCCAGAATTGGACGCCCCATAGATTGATTAGGATATGNNTTGAAAATAATCAAAAATAATATCATCGGGTGTATCGTAACATTGACCGACTTCTTGCAATATTACCTCGCGCTCTTTTTCTAATTCTTCTGGATCAAAGACAGAGTTATTTAAAATATCTTGTAAGATATCCAATGCCAAGGGAGCATCTTCTTTCATTACATGAGCATAGTATGCTGTTGCCTCACGCGATGTGTAAGCATTTAAATACCCACCCACAGATTCTATTGATTCTGCGATTTCTTTTGCTGTACGAGTGGTTGTTCCCTTGAATGCCATGTGCTCTAAAAAGTGGGCAATTCCATTTGTTTCAACTGTTTCTTTGCGCGCACCACATTTAACCCATATGCCAATTGAGGCGGTTTCTACATAGGGAATGTAGTCTGTTGCGATACGAAACCCATTAGCAAGCGTTGTAATATTAATCATTAAAGTTACCTTTTATACTAAGTTGCATCAGAACAAAAATGAATCAAAGATTCAAGTGAATTTGTTTGCTCAATAAAAAAAGACCGAGAAACCTCGGTCTTTTTTTATAGTTAAATGGTTAATTATTACACATCATTATCCATGTAATGATCTGCAGTAGAGTTAACACCAACCATATCCCAGTTAGCATATAACCATTTGTCAGCACACTTGCGACCTTCGTCAAACAAATAGTGTAAGAATTCTGGTGTAGAGTTCAACTTACTTGAGAATCCTAGTGGTTGGAATACTTGATCGTTTTGAATGATATGAACGTCTAAGCGTTTTGCATTTGCAGAAGGTTTCAAGTGACCATCATCAATCCACTTAGTGATTAAGTTGATTGCACGCAATTCACGCATCATTGTAACGTTGTTAGAAATTTCATTCAAACGATCAGAAATTCCACGAACATCTTTTGGAACATCTTCACGAAGCGTTGGGTTTAATTGAACGATGATAATGCTGGGTGCATCACACTTGTAAATTAATGGATAGATTGCTGGGTTTGCAGTAAATCCACCATCCCAGTAATATTCGCCACCCACAGCAACAGCTTTGTGAATTAATGGTAAACAGCCTGAGGCCAACATTGCTTCTGGACAAAGATCTTTATTTTCAAAGATTTTTACTTTTCCATCGCGGATGTGTGTCGCACACAAGAAAACTTTGTGCTTTGTATCGCGAGATAACATTTCAAAGTCAAATGTTGCTTCGATAACGTCTTTTAATGGATCTTTATCATCTTTGTTAAATTGATATGGAGACATGTTTTTGATCATATTATCAAACATGATGTATCCAAGTGAATTATACATTGTATAATTACCGCGTTTTTTATCATCGCCCGATGGCTTTAATGGACCATCTTTACCTTTTTCGCCAACGCCTTCCCAAAACTTACGCATCGTTTTGCGGGCACCTTCATTACCGTCTTCAATTAATCCTTGTAAAACAGATACGGCATTCATCGCACCCGCGCTTGTACCCACGATGCCATCAATTTCAACATTTTCTTCTAAAAGACGATCGATTACACCCCAAGTAAATGCACCATGCGCACCACCACCTTGTAAAGCTAGGTTTACTTTTTTCTTTTGCCCTTTTTCTACTTTTGCCATTGTTTTTTTCCTATGTTTAAACTTACTCAATCACAATAAGACAAAAAAGTTAACAAATAATGAATAGATCAAAAAAAGACTAACCAAGTTGACCAGACGGATATTAAAGCTATTGATCTTTATAATAATTTAAAACAAAGATTCGAATGGCGCTGGACAGGCCAGAATTTCGCCTTTCGTCAATTTTCTTTACAATGTCTACCAGGGTATTGCCGCGAATATTGGCAATGTGTTTTAAGCCCTCCCAGAATTCATCTTCCAAGCTGATGCTGGTACGATGACCATCAATCGTTAAAGATCGTTTTTTCATTCTGGGGATATCATGTTTGCAGGATTGATCCACTGATCAAATTCAACCTCGGATACATACCCTAATTCCAAAGCAGACGCTTTCAGGGTGATTCCTTTTTTATGCGCATTCTTTGCAATTTGAGCAGATTTATCATATCCGATGTGCGGGTTTAAGGCCGTCACTAGCATCAGTGTATTGTGTAAATGTTCTTGAATACGCTCATGATTAGCGTCAAGCCCTTGGATGCAATTGTCAGTAAAACTGCGCGCCCCATCCGCCAGCAATTGTATGGATTGCAAAATGTTATAGATCATGACAGGGTTAAACACGTTCAATTGAAAATGACCATTTGAGCCTGCGATAGTAACCGTAACATGATTGCCCATGACCTGAGCTGCCACCATCGTTAACGCCTCACTCTGAGTTGGATTGACTTTGCCCGGCATGATGGATGATCCGGGCTCGTTTTCAGGCAACAACAATTCGCCAAATCCACAGCGTGGACCAGAACCCAACAATCGAATATCGTTGGCGATTTTCATAAAAGATACCGCGATGACGTTTAATGCCCCCGACACCTCAACCAATGCATCATGAGCTGACAATGCTTCAAATTTATTAGGCGCTGATACAAATGGCAGCCCTGTTAACTGCGCAACAGTCTTTGCAAAACTATCTGCAAATTCTTTCCGAGTGTTTAACCCTGTGCCCACCGCCGTGCCCCCTTGAGCAAGTTCATATAAATTAGGCAGCGTTCGTTCAATGCGTTGAATCCCCTTTGCAACCTGAGTTACATAAGCAGAGAATTCTTGCCCCAAAGTAATTGGCGTTGCGTCTTGCAAGTGAGTGCGCCCCACTTTAATGATGTCTTTGAATAGCTTAGTTTTTGTATCTAGAGCATCTTTTAAATGATGCAGCGCGGGCAATAGCACATGATGAATTTGTTCAACTGCGGCAATATGCATTGCTGTTGGGAAACTATCATTAGATGATTGTCCATAATTTACATGATCGTTGGGATGTACTGGTTTTTTAGAGCCTACCTCACCCCCCAATGCTTGAATCGCAAGATTAGAGATCACCTCATTCACATTCATATTGGTTTGTGTCCCCGACCCCGTCTGCCACACCACCAGTGGAAATTCATCAAGATATTTTAATGCGGCAACTTGATCAGCGGCATCAATAATTGCATCCGCGACATGGTCAGGAATATCGTTGAACTGTTTATTAACCTGTGCTGCAGCTTTTTTCAACAGCCCAAACGCACGAATTAACGGGGCAGGCATACGCTCTGAACCAATTTTAAAATTTTGAATAGATCGTTGAGTTTGCGCCCCCCAAAGATGGTCGGCCGGAACCTCAATAAATCCAAACGTATCGGATTCAGTACGAGTGCTCATGTGTGTAGACTCCAAACTATTTTTAATAGTATAGCGAATATTGAGTGTTTGCGGATAATATTTTTTATGATACTTGTTATTGTCTAACAATTAGTAGGAATAAAAAATGAAAAAAATAGTATTAGGACTTTTCTTTATCTGTACGATCGTAGATGCAAGCAAATCTAACCTTCCAAACGAGGGTAAAACATCCTCTCAAAAGTCAGCCGCGACAACCCAAGCAGTAACAGCAGATGATTTAGTGCAAATGCAACGGTATTTTAAAAGCGCTTATTTTCCTTTGATCGAAGATTTGAGAGAAGGTGACCGGGTCTCAAAAGATTCAATTAAATCAGCCCTTGAAGGGGATACATTCCTTACTAGGGTTCATGATGGCGGGCACGATACATTTATTCACAACATATTACCAATTAAGTTTTGCGTTGTTAGTAGGAAAGGCGGAGCACTTGGTGTCCCCGAAAGGCAGGGTTATCATGCCGATCTTCAAATTTATGTAAATGTGATAAAGCTTTTCTTTCAACCTGTTCTGAATATGCGTCAAGCTATTGCAGCGCTTGATACTATGTCTCCGGCAGAATGGAAACAGGCCTATGCGGGAAAATTTAATGAAGCAGCACACGCATTTAACGCGATGACATCAGCCGATTGGAACGAACGAATAAAAGCTCAAGAAGCAGCTTTCGAAGAATATTCTAGAGATTAATATATACCTAAATCTAATAGGATCTTAGTTTAGATCCTATTAGATTCTTCCAAACAACTTTTCGATATCAACCCTTTGCGTAACTAATATACGTGGGGCGAGCCTGCTTTAGAAGCATCATTATCTCAAAAGCACTCATTGAGGTGGAATGAGATGGATTTAATACTGTTCGACACCTTGAAATTAAAAGTGCTCATATTTTCCTTGAATAAATAGTGTTTTTAAACAACGTTTCAAACCCAAGCTTTTGATAGACCCCAAGCCCCGAGTCGAATGCTTCTAAAAAGCAATGACGCGCATCTAATCTTTTAGCTTCTGATAATACATAGCAGATGAGCTGGGGTGCATATCCTTTGCCTTGAAACTCAGGCAAGGTGCCTACATCGTCAATTCTTGCAATACCATCGTGCAGTGACAACGTCATCGATGCGATTGGTTGTTCCTGTTTGTATAAACTGTAATGGCGAAGACTAATATTCTTTTGTAAAGCACTTTTATGAGTTTTTGCATATATCGAACAAATTTCAAAAGTAGATTCGAATGCGCCTATCAGTGGCATCATCCACTCATTTAATTGATTATCATTCGCTTTGATCACGATTTCATTATCAACGCTGGTAGTTTTATCAATCGCAAATCTATCTAAGTTCACAACCATTGAAACAGATTTGCTTTTCTTGGGATAACCCATGGTATTTAAAACACTTGTCATTCCAGACGTGCACAACTCTTGTGGAATGATTACATCAAAAGAAAGATTGTCTTGGTCGTAAAACATCTTTCCTTGGGTTAAAATTTTATCGAGAGCTTTTGTATTTTTTGTAATGTAAATAAAATTTAGTTCAGCATCTCCGGTCATATAAGCGTTAGCCCCATCGCCTAGGCTCAAGCATTTTGATGAAATGCCTCTAAAAAAATAATCTTCGGCTTGGCGGTATAATTTTATCAAATCGGTCATATTCAACTCTGTATAATTCAAAAGGTAGCTACTCCTAATTTTGTCTAATTTTAAGCTATGGTTTATTCAAACAATATACTAATTTACTTAGTAAATCCCTGATGTAATTTTACAACTATCACGATGCCTTCATGAAGCGGTTGAGTGTTTCATAGCTTAATCGTTATCGCTCTAAATTTCTTAACGTTTTTGCCCTATCAATTAATTCTTCTCTTATCACAAACGGTAAATAGTGCATAGCCGAATCACTCACATTCCTGTTGCAAAATTCACACAGCCGGTTTAATGTGAAGTGTTCGAGGGATTACACACATGACCATTCGTTTATTAGACCCAACCACTATCAATCGTATCGCCGCCGGTGAGGTTGTCGAGCGCCCTGCCTCTGCAGTGAAAGAGCTTGTCGAAAATGCACTGGATGCAGGCAGCACTCAAATTGACATTACCATTCGGGATGGTGGACAAAGCTTGATTGTCGTTCGCGACAATGGTTCGGGGATGAGCCGCGATGACTTAGAGCTTGCCGTTGAACGGCATGCGACCTCAAAATTACCCGATGATGATTTGATGAATATTAGCACCATGGGGTTTCGTGGTGAAGCATTACCCTCCATCGGTTCGGTCAGTCGCCTAAGCCTCACCAGTCACGACGTGACAACCAATCAAGCGTGGATATTATCGGTTGAGGGCGGTCAGAAGCATGATGTGATTCCTGCCAACTTAACAAAAGGCACCATTGTTGAGGTTCGCGATCTTTTCTTTGCAACACCCGCTCGGTTAAAATTTTTGCGAACGCCAAAAACAGAGCAAGGTCATATTGTAGATGTGGTTACTAAAATTGCATTGGCAAACCCAACCGTTGGATTTTCATTGCGAGACGAAACTCGGCAATTGTTTGATTATGCTCCAGCAGACTCTTTGAAAGATCGCCTGGCCGATGTATTGGGTGCAGACTTTGTTCAAAATGCGCTGGGTATCGAAGGTGCGCGCGACTACGCACATGTTTCTGGATATGTGGGCTTACCGACACTGCATCGCAGCACAAACCAACACCAATATTTATTCGTAAACGGTCGCCCTGTTCAAGATAAACTTCTGGGGGGTGCTGTACGAGCAGCCTATGCGGATTTAGTTGCCAGAGACCGTCATCCTATGTTGGTGTTGTCGTTAACATTACCAACGGATTACTTGGATGTGAACGTTCATCCTGCCAAGACAGAGGTTCGATTTCAGGACACTCAATTGATTCGCAATTTAATCGTATCAACGGTGCGACAACATTTAACTCAAGTCAGCCACTTGACGTCTACAACGATTCATCAGGCCGCAATGGATGCAATCCAATTGTTTGAGCCCAGGGGTGAACATAGACGCCCGTCATCGTTTGTACACATGACCACAGAACACAATCATTCTCACGGTGGACATCATGGAACTCCAAAAGGTTTTACAACATATGCTCCTCAAAAAGCATTTGAAACAATGGGGGCGCATGTCCTGGAAGCACGTCGCGTATTTTCAGAACCCGATCCCATGGATATTATGCTGAATGACGACACATCAATAGGATACTTGGGCAGAGCCGTTGCTCAGGTTTATGAGACATATATTGTGTCCCAAACTGAAACAGATATGATCATTACAGATCAACATGCTGCCCATGAGCGATTAACCTATGAAAAAATGAAACGTCAATTAAGTGATCATGGAGTTGTAAAACAATCGCTGTTGATTCCAGAAATCGTCGAAGTTACCGAACCTCAGCGTGAGGCATTATTAGAATTACGCACAGAATTGGAAACGTTGGGTCTTACGATTGATGCCTTTGGTTTAACGAGCATTCAAATTAAAGAGCTTCCATCACTGCTGGCCGGAGTTGACGCAAAAGCCTTGTTGCAGGATATCGCAGATCAACTGACGCATATGTCCCCCACATTAACATTACAAGAAAAAGTCTATGAAATTTGTGCGGAATTATCGTGTAAGGGCAGCATCAAAGCGGGTCGCAAATTGTCAGTTCCAGAGATGAACCAATTGCTTCGTGACATGGAAATAACTCCATTTTCGGGGCAGTGTAACCACGGTCGCCCCACGTATATTAAGTTGCGCAAAGCAGATATCGAAAAATTATTCGGAAGAACCTAAAAGGATCTATAGAATATTCTTTCTGCATTAATTTTTTCAAAAACCCTCATCCCATTCATCGTTTATTAACCAGCGTCTGATACGTTGAAAGTGGTAGGACTTTAGAAAACTCAGATACCACTTCACGGTGGTTGCATCTGATACGTAAGACCGATTTTGGATGTTGAGTAGCACAGCGCTGTGCGAAACAT
>DITM01000019.1 GCA_002422845.1 Candidatus Paracaedibacteraceae bacterium UBA6184 | reverse complement strand
AGAACGAAAAAAAGCTACCCACCAAATAGTGGATAGCTTTTTCGCAATTCTAGTTATAAGTATACAAAGTGATTCTGCGGTGTCAACATATTTTTAACGTTGGCTTTGGTTTTGTGTAACATGTATCAGAACATATCGAATCTAAATTGGTGGAGCTAGGGATCATCTCTGGTGCAACGGCAATTGTCTGGGTGCGGGTTGGGGGGAAATCCCCCCAACAAAATCCAACTATTGATCTTTTAAAAACTTCTTTTCCAACCAATGAATCGTATAATCACCAGAGATGATATCTTCATTTTCCATCAAGCGTTGATGCAATTTGATATTGGTTTTAACGCCTTCGACATAGAATTCTTTTAAGGCTCTGCGCATACGCCCCAAACATTGGGCGCGATCTTTACCATGTGCAATCAACTTTGCCACCATGCTGTCGTAATATGGAGGGATTTGATACCCAGCATACAACGCACTATCCACACGAATCCCTGGTCCTCCTGGGGAATGGAATCGTGTAACTACGCCTGGACTTGGCATGAATGTTTCAGAATCTTCGGCATTAATACGACATTCTATGGCGTGTCCATGAAATGTAATATCGGACTGTTGTAATGTCAGCGGATTTCCTGCTGCAACAGAGATCTGCTCATGCACCAAATCAATGCCTGTAATCAATTCTGTCACGGGGTGTTCAACCTGAATTCGAGTGTTCATTTCAATAAAGTAGAAACCTCCATTTTCATACAAAAACTCGATAGTGCCTAATCCGCGATACTTCATTTTCCGCATTGCATTGGCGCAAATCTCACCCAGTTCATGACGCTGTTCAGCAGTAATGACTGGTGAGGGAGCTTCTTCCAATACTTTTTGATGGCGACGTTGAATAGAGCAATCACGTTCACCTAAATGAATGGCATGCCCTTGTCCGTCTCCCAATATTTGAATTTCAATATGGCGTGGCTGACCCAAGTATTTTTCCATATAGACCCGGTCATCACCAAAGTTAGCCAATGCTTCTGATTTCGCTAAACGGTATTGAGATTCAGCTTCATCAAGTGTAGCAATGACTTTCATCCCCTTACCACCACCGCCAGAGGCTGCTTTAATCAACACAGGGCATCCAATTTCAGCGCACCAACGTTTCGCATCTTCTACGGTTTCAATAGCTCCACCTGATCCTGGTACCGTTGGGATTCCTAATTCAATGGCCGCTTTAATGGCTTGAACTTTATCACCCATCATTAAGATATGCTCAGGAGCAGGTCCAATGAAAATCATTCCATGGTCTTCAACCATCTGGGCAAATTTTGCATTCTCAGACAAAAAGCCAAAACCAGGATGAATCGCATCTGCCCCGGTAATTTCAGCCGCTGCCATAATTGACTGCATGTTCAAATAGCTTTCCTTTGCAGGACCAGGTCCGATGCAGACACTTTCGTCAGCCATTAAAACATGTTTTGCGGATGAGTCTGCTGTGGAGTGAACTGCGACAACCTTGATATCCATTTCACGGCACGCACGCAAAATCCGCAGGGCAATTTCCCCGCGGTTTGCAATTAGAATTTTTTTAATCATGAAGGTTACTCAATAACTATTAACACATCGCCGTACTCTACGGGGTTTCCATCGCTAAAGAATATTTCTTTAACAATTCCGCTGGTATGAGCTTTGATGGGGTTCATAACTTTCATAGCTTCGATAATAAAGACAGTGTCTCCTTTGTTGACGCGGTTGCCGACCTTTGTAAACGTTGCTGCTCCAGGTTCAGGCGCGGCATATAAAGTTCCAACCATGGGTGATTTTAAAGCGCCAGGATGTTGTTTTAGGTTTGCAACGGACACTTCAGCCGAAGGTTGAGCAACGCTTGGTGACGCTGCTGCCATTGTCGGCTGAGGTGCCATCATTACTGTTTGAGTGTGAGCACGCGTTAAGCGAACTCGGCGGCCTTGATCCTCATATTCGATTTCGCTTAAATCCGCATCTTGCAATACCTTTGCTAAGGCTTGAATCGCTGCTTGATCAATATCAAATGAAAACTTTTTATCGGTCATGGGTGTAACTCGATCCTATTTCTTTTTGTCGCGGATGTTTTTGATCACTGCTTCTAAGTCTTCAGCCCCGATGGGTTGCTTTAGCAAGTAATCGCCAATAATATAGCCAGGGGCTTGAGAGATGCCCAATTTTTCAGCAAGAGTTCGGTTGCTTAGAAGAGTTTCCTTTGTTTTTCCGGCATCAATATCTGAATCTAGTTTTGAGCGGTTAACACCAGGGATATTTCCAGCAATGTCCAACAACACTGTTTCGGTTAACATTTCAGTGGTAGACATGATTTTTTCGTGAAACTTTTCAAACAGACCTTGGTCATTCATTGCCATTGCAATACGTGCAGCCTTTTGAGCTAACGATGACGTATCTGGCAAGAATCTGAAAATGATACGGAACCCTTTATCTTTGAGTGCCATGTTTTGGTAAATTTTGAACATTGCTTTTGATTTTGGATCCGTGTAATCCCCAAACATCAATACTGTTACATCTGCGCTTGGAGAGCCTACAAATGGTAATCCTGCAGTTTTTTCAAGTTCTGCTTTGTTTTGCATTAACAACTCAACAACTTTTTCTTGTTGTTTGTCAGCCACTTGCTTTTGAAGGTTCATAATAGATTCTGCAAGCACATTTGGGTTATTCACAATATATTTATGAACAATTTGCTCAAGTGCGGCAACTTGTGCTTTGCTGAATACGGTTTGTTCAGTTTGTTGATCGACTGATTTTACTTCTTCTTGAACTTTTTCTTTTTTGTTACAGCCTACTAAAAACGCAGACGTTACTAAAAGAACGGAAAGTTGTTTTTTCATGCTAATGGTCCTTGTATAGTTTTCATATCAGTATAATCTAACATATTTTTATTAGTTGTTCAAAATAATGCGTAATGTTTAGTTTTTGTTAATTTTTATTTGATAGGTTAAAGGTGCTGGTTAGTTCACGGACTGTGTAGTCTGTGCGTATAGCTTACTTTGGGCTGAGAGATTCACAACGTATATGCTGAACATTAGTCGAAGGGGACTGTTCTGTCAAGAACAGAGTCCCCATCAATCCTTAAAAGGTGTTAATCTTTTAAAGGAAACGGAGAAGCTGTATGTTGTGGTGGGTAAAACCGGAAGCAGGTTTTTCGGCGGAGGGCCGCCAGCAAAGTGGGTCATTCACGGAGAGCCCCATCGGGGGACGAGGCCAAAAGGGCAGCGCGTCGTTGCATTCGTTAAGTTAGATCCGATGTGGTCTGACACATGTTACAAACAACACTCTGATATCATTCTGATGACACATCAAAAATTTCAAGTTTTTTAAAACATCGAGCTTTACCGTTGCCAAATCAAGCGACAGGCTCAAGGGCGTTTTGCGCGCCAAGAGCCCTATACATGTGGGGTGAATGTTTAAGATCCATCTAACGGGTGCAGCGTCACGTTGCCTAATTTGATGAAGGATTCGCTCTAATTTGTTCCAATCGCAATTCCAAATCTTTTAACTTCATCCACTCTACAGAGCCTTGTTTTGCATCAGCTTTTCCAGCATTTAAATAACGCTCAACTCCATTTAAATTTTTCATTGCTAAATTTGCTTCTGCCAAGGCGTAGGAAACCATTACCTTGTTACCCATTAGATCATATACGCGTGAATACTGATCCCAAAAACTTGGACTGCGTCGTAAGTCTGTGTCCAATTGATCAATGAACGACATTTCTTTTAATGCGTCTTGACCTCGTTTTAAGATCACGTAAATCGTTGCACGTTCAAACCGCATAATCACTTCTTTACGCCCTGTATTGCTGGTGCGTTCAGCCAGATTAATTGCCGAATTAATGTCAGCTAATGCCTTATCTCCAATGCCTGTGGCTTGATATATTTCGCTGCGTGCAAATAATAAATAAGGATCATTAGGATATCGAGTTATCAATTCTGACATTAATCGAAGTGCTTCTGAGTACTGTCCAGAGATGCCCATCATTAATGCGTTTGCATAGAGTGCTTCTGGTTTAGTTTGATCTGGATACAGCCCTCCGATTTCATCTGAGCCTTGAGTAAATGCAGCACAGCGCGCCTTTGCCATTTTAAATGCATATTGATAGTCGTCTGACATAGAGCCTTTATAGCTTGCAGTCATAAACTGATCCACATATTCACGGCGTTCAATGCTGGCTGGATGTGTCTGTAAATAGATTGGTACATCCTTTGAACCGCGTTCTTTTGTTAAGTTCAGCATCGTTTCGGTTGCATTTCTAAACCCAGACAATGGCCAGTTTAATTTTTTCATCAGCCGAACCGCATAATCGTCCGCAGTTCGCTCTTGCATTCTTGAATATGCAGTAAATTGACTGGTTGCGATATTTTGAGCTCCCAATATTCCAGCCATTCCAATTTCAGGATGGCCAGTTATGACGCTTAACACTCCACCTAAGGCAGCACCCAAAATCATAGTGGTTGCAGCTTTTGGCAGCACGCCAGAAAACGTACGCATAATATGCCGGCCTGCTTGGTGTCCTGTCTCGTGAGCCAAAACACCCGCCATCTCTTCAACCGTTCCTGTTTGCGCAAAAAAACCAGTGTGAACAACAATTAAATTTTCAAGGGTGGCAAAGGCGTTATATACCGGATTCACAATCACTCGGGGTTGAACCAAAGATGGGTTTAACCCTGCGGCTTTGTACAAAGGTTGCAACAGCTTTAATAAGAAATTTTCAAGTTGAGGGTCTCGATAAATATGACCCTGCTTCCATTGTGCGGTATCCGCATGAACGGCAGGAGGGGTGACCCCTCCTATGAACACTAATAGTAGTAGTATTATACGTTTCAACATAGTTTTTATGATCCTTGCAATAACCGTTTCCACCAAGGCTTTTTTTCTTGAGTTGAAGAGGGAGCAGCTTGGTTTTCGTTACGACGATCATTAAACTTTCGATTGCGATGATTGTTGCGACGATCATTAAAGCGACGATTACGGTTGTGATTGTTATTGTGACGACGTTCACCTTCTGGAGCAGTTTCAGTTGTCGGAGCATAACTTTCAATCAAGGCTTCATCTTGCAAATCATACATTTCAATCGGTTGCAATTTTGGCTTTTCATGCGCCTTTATAGCTGTTGGATAGGGCTTGGGAGCTTGACGTTTTGAAGGACGATAAAAGCTTTTAATTTCTTTATCGTTTTGCGTTAGTTTAAATTCATCACCTATTAATTTTTCATCCAAACGAATATCGATGCTAACTTTGTACGTATCTTCTAGCTGAGTTAACTGGCGACGTTTGTGGTTAAACAACACAAACGCAGATGCCACAGGCAATATTAACGTAAATTGATCTTCAGCCTTAGCATTAATAATATTGCTTTCTAAAACTCTGAAAGCTTGCAAGGCTAGGCTTAGGCTGTCTCTGACATGTCCAGTGCCGTTGCAATGATCACACAGTGTCATGGTGGATTCAAATAGACTTGGGCGCAATCGTTGACGTGACATTTCCAACAAACCAAATGAACTGATGGTTCCCACTTGAATACGTGCGCGATCTTCTTGCAGGCAATCCTTTAATTGCTTTTCAACCTGAGTATTATGCTCTTCAGTGTCCATATCAATAAAGTCGATGACGATTAATCCAGCTAAGTCACGAAGACGTAATTGACGGGCAACTTCTTCAGCAGCTTCCAAATTTGTTCTAAGAGCCGTATCATCAATGTGTCGTTCTTTTGTGGATCGTCCAGAGTTCACATCAATGGCAACCAATGCCTCGGTCGTATCGATCACTAAGTACCCACCGGATTTCAATTGTACTTTTGTATCTTGAATCGCACTCAGTTGTTCTTCAACATGATGGTGCTGGAACATAGGAACAGCCGTGTCTTCGTAGGCCTTTACTTTTTTCACATGCGTCGGCATCAAAATTTTCATATAGCTTCGCGTAATCTGAAACGCTTCATCACCCTCTACAGTAATGTCATCAATGTCTTTTGTATATAAATCACGGATAGCACGCTGTAGGATATTTCCTTCAGTATGAATTAATTGAGGGGCTGTCGATGCTAGGGTCAAATCCCGGATCTTTTGCCAAATGCGTTGCAAATAGTCTAAGTCTTTTTTGATTTCAATCTTGGTACGATCCATACCCGCCGTACGAATGATTAAACCCATTCCTTCGGGGACGTCAATGCCATCCAAGATACGTTTCAAACGTTGACGATCGCCATTATCATTAATTTTACGGGAAACTCCGCCGGCGCGCCCTGCATTAGGCATCAAGACGCAATAACGTCCCGCTAACGTTAAGTAAGTGGTTAAAGCCGCACCTTTTTCACCGCGTTGTTCACGAGCAACTTGCACAAGAATGACTTGACCTTTTTTGATCACTTCCTGAATTTTATGATGGCGGTACATTCTTTCACGACGAAATGATGAGATATTTTCTGCATCTTCTTCGGTCGCAATAGGTGCATCCCCCTCAACGGCGTGTTCCACCGCAGGTGCTTGAAGGTCTTCTGAAACAGTAGAGGCCTTTTTAGGGGAGGGCTCTTCCGTAGTTACGTTAGCATCTTTTGCGGGCTCATTATCGGGTAACCGATAATAATCCGGATGGATATCGCTGAAGGGTAAAAAGCCATGACGTTCTTGACCATATTCAACAAAAGCTGCTTGTAACGATGGCTCAATTCGAACCACCTTTGCCAAATAAATATTTCCTTTAATAATTTTACGACTTGAACTTTCATAATCGTATTCCAATAATCGACCATCGTGGGTCGATGTAATGACAACCCGTGTTTCTTCAGACTGCCTGGCATCAATAAGCATGCGTTTCGACATAATTTCCTCAATAAGATATTAATATTATAGGTTTTTTGAAAAACCAACCCGATATTCTGTGTTAAAGTGTTATAAAGCATAGAAAAGAAAAAAATACGCGAATCTAAGTACAGCGAGGGCACTTTAATAGTGTATGTCATATTTTCTTCTCAGGTTAAAAATTGTTCATCTTAAAAATACATGTTATTTCACGCTTCGACAATCTAAACTTTCAATTTGGAGAAGTTCTTTTTTCGAAACTACTTTAGATTTGATGGTTTTTGTTCTAAATTTTCTAATTTTTATGTTTGAGAGGGAGAGTAGTTCTTGCCCCAATGATTGAGACTCATCTAGCAACGTGCCGTTGAGAAACTCTGAATTTGATTTTTATGTTTGCGAGGGGAAGTAGTTCTTGCTCCAATGATTGAGACTCATCTAGCAACGTGCCGTTGAGAAACTCTGAATTTGATTTTTATGTTTGAGGGGGAGAGTAGTTCTTGCCCCAATGATTAAGACTCATCTGGCAACATGCCGTTGAGAAACTCTGAATTTGATTTTTATGTTTGAGAGGGAGAGTAGTTCTTGCCCCAATATTGGGGCCCACCTGAACAAATGTGAAATCCCAACGAGCCCACCCCGCCGCCGCCACAACATAATAACCAAGCAATCCAAAAAACTGAGTTTTTGCGATATATGAATAAATTAAGNNGATCCATCTCGACTATACTGCCACATAGTACTCTGTGATAGTTTCGTCGTTGGTTATTACGCACCAGCCTAGCCGCCGGTGTATCTTACCTACCTGTGTTCAATATACCTGAAACTTCTTAACAAACTCTGAACACAAGAAAATTTATTTTGTTACCCGTGATTAGCCATTCCGATTTGTTCATACATTGGATAAAACAATCCGCCGACAATGACGATTAAGATTATCCCCATAAAGACTAACATCAAGGGTTCAATTAATTTGATATATCCAACTATTCTTTGCTGTGTGTCGCGTTCATAATATGCCGAAATTACTCTCAAATTATCTCCCAACATATTGGTTTGTTCCCCAACTTCAACCAACTGAATAAAAAATTTAGAAAACAACCAGCCATATTGTTTTAACATAGTGGTTAATGAAACACCTTGCTCAATCTTAATGGCTATTTTTTTAAAAATAGGTTCTATCCAGTCTTCAGCATAAGCTGTCTGAACATTTTTCCAACTGTTAACCAATGAGTGTCCATGCTTTAACTGCAAGTATAAAACTTTAGCAATCGACGCATAATAATATCCAAAGATCAGGGATCGAATTCCTGGGATATAGACTCCCACAGATCGCAAATTCGGAAACATTCGATACACTGCTTTGAATCCTATCCCAACAATAAAGGGAAAACTGATCCATACCCACGGCCATTGCACAACGAACTGACTTAACCCCATCAATAAAGACGTAAGCGTCGGCACTGTATAAGCTGTATTTTGCAAATACGAACTTAATTGGGGCGCAAAGAAATATAAGATACAAAAGATAGACACCCAAATGGCGCCAAACACAATGCTGGGATATCGTAAGGATTGTTGAACACTCCCCTTAAAATCGACTTGCCATGTAGCATATTCTTCCAAATCAGCAAATACTTCCAAATAATCTCCCGTTTGTTCAGCAGATTCTAACAAGCTAATCGTCAACACATCAGTCTTATCAATATAAGCTTTCATGATTAAGCTAAACTGTTGACCTTGTTGTAAATATTGATAAACGGTATGCAAGACACTCTGTAATTTTTCATCAACACTGCTTTGCACCATATGTTTTATCCCATCAACCAATGTAAACCCTGACATCATATAATATCGCAAAGATCTCCATAATGCTTGCTGATGGAGATATGAAAGGGTTTTATATCTTTTTTGCTTCGTACACCGATAACTGATCAATCGAAATCCCTGCTCTAACAACCTAGACTCCAGCTGATTAAGATGATCTTCAGGTACCGATCCTATCGTAATCTTATTAGACGCACTGATGGCTTTATATTCTATAATGCTCACGTTGGTGTACCTCCGCAATACCTGTTAACTTCTGTCGCAGTTGTGATATTATTGCTAATGGCGGCGTCACCTGATTCTTTCAAGGATATGTAATGAGAGGTCAAAACATCTTGTGGAATATCCATGGCATGCGACGACTGCAACAGTTTTCGAATTTCTGGGGTTACAAGCAACATTTCACCAATAGCCGCTCGCCCATATAATCCTGTTGAATCACACTGCTCACATCCTTTTGGAAAACAGTCACATCGCTTACGTACCAACCGTTGAGATACTATTCCCACCACCGTATGTTTGATGCTTTCAAATGAAATACCCAAATCCATTAACCTGGGAAACACCCCCCATACATCATTCGTGTGGAGAGTACTAAAGACTAAATGACCTGTTTGACTGGCTCGGAACGCCATTTTGGCTGTATCCTCATCGCGAATTTCTCCGATCAAAATAACATCAGAATCCTGCCGCAAAATTGCACGAATTCCATCTTGAAAACTTAAAACATCTTTTTGCACAGAGGTTTGACGAATCCCCGGCAATTCATATTCAACCGGATCTTCCAAGGTCATAATATTCGTATCCCCTCGATTAATCTGATTCAAAATACTGTACAACGTCGTTGTTTTTCCTGATCCTGTTGGTCCCGTAAACAGCACCAGCCCATGGGGCGTCGAATACATTTTCTGCAATAGGTATGTTGCGCGTTCACAAAATCCTAATGATTCCAAAGGTACCACCATTTTGTGTTTATCCAATAACCGCAAAACCATGGATTCGCCCTGTATCGTGGGATGAGACGCTGCTCGAATATCCACATCATGACCATTCAAGGCTTGACTGAATCGACCACTTTGGGGGCGCCTATTTTCCGCTGTATTCATTCCTCCCAATACCTTTATTCGGGATGCCAAATACCCCCAATACCGATCAGAAAATTGCCGATATGTTTTCAAAACACCATCAATTCGAAATCGAACACGCAGCGTACCATCTCCAGGTTCAAAATGAATATCAGATGCTCGCTTGCCATAGGCATCATTTAAAATAATTTGTAACACTGCATCGGTAGAAATTTCATCAATAGCATTTTTTCCATGCGTCCAATTATCCATCGCATCCAGATGCCTAAAAATAGCCTCCGGATCTTTAGGGATCAGTCCAATGCCTTGATCTAAAAATGAATGTGGTACACAATATAAATTCTGTTGACTGCACTCAGGAAAATACTCTCGTAAAAGGTTCCGCAACTCTAATGAATCAGCCCCTGCAAAAATGACAGTTAACGCAGACTCTGTTGTCTGAATGGGCAAACACATAAAGTGTTTTAAGCGTTCTAACGGAACAACACCCGCCACAGCAAGATCAATATCTTTTAACGTCCATTTCTGAAATAAGTAATGATGACGATCCGCCACACATGCTGCAATATCCCAAGCATTCACCCCATATACTTTTTGAATATGAGAACTTAGATCCACACCCCGTTGGATTTCAGACTGTAATACAGCCACCTGATCAAGGGACAAAATATCCTTTTGAACTAAATCCTGTAATAACAACTGATGATCATTTTTGTGTGCCATGTATCTAAGATACGTTGCAATTATTGTCGCTTGGTTAATAACATGATATTATTTTATAACGATCAGTCACATAGCAATAGAGAACAGGAAACAAATGTCAGAATATATGTTAATAGCAGAAAATAAAGAAAAGGATATTAGATTACTTGTAGAAGATGCAGGACACGAATTGGGATACTATTTGTATGTGATGCGAATTTCCACGGGAGAAATATATGAAGACCATTTGCAAGATAACCTAGAAATGATCTTTCAACAAGCAGAAGAAGATTACCATATTGAATCATCTCAATTTAAACAGGTACACGAAAAATAATACTGGATACCCTCCACTTATATCGGATGCAACGGCACGTTGCAAAAATCTTTATTCTGTTCATCGTTTGTTAATCTTCGTCTGATACTTTGAGGGTGGTAGGATTTTAGTAAACTCAGATACCCTTCACGGTGGTTGCATCTGATACGTAAG
>DITM01000039.1 GCA_002422845.1 Candidatus Paracaedibacteraceae bacterium UBA6184 | reverse complement strand
TTTCAGGGGATGCCTCGGTGCTTTTTTAATTAACCAACCAACTAAACAAAAAAAGGAATACTACTACTTACACACGCAACTATTTCAAATTCATTTTCAAACATTACCCCTCCTGAGCCCGAAATGGGTCAAAAATCCCCCTCATATCTTCCGCGCCCGTATTGGGTTCAAAACACTCTCTCCTCGTATTCTTAATAATACGTCTCAAATTCACTTCGGATCTAATCCAATGTGGTTCAAAACACACTTCCCACAGGTTCCCCCTCGTGTTCTTATAATACGTCTCAAACCACATCGGATCCAACACATCGGATGCAATCGCACGCTGCGTTAACTTCATGTTTACCAAATTTTGGTATTATAACTTTATAGAAAAACAGAGAACACACATGATTAAGATGATTGATAGTTTGTTGCACTCATCCAGTCTTAGCAGAGTTATCCCATTAACCGCTAAACGCAAAAAATCTATGGGTGCATTTGACGTCAGCGACGAACTGGGGGAGGGGTCACGCTCAGAAACAGCAACAGCTGCACCCATTCAAACGCCACAAAAAATACAAGGTCTGTCCTTATTAAATCTCTCCACTATTCAAAACTCTTCCACCCGCGACATCATTTCCTATGGGGATGATCTGTTGGATCAGCTAAAAACCTTACAGTATCAATTGTTAGACGGTGAAGTTTCTTATGAGCAGTTACAAGAACTTGAAACGATGTTTTATCGCTTGCCCGATACACTCAATGCAATGCCTGCTGACTTAATGGGCATTATTGATGATATTCAAGTACGCGTCGCTGTCGAATTAGCTAAACTTTCAATTAATCGATAATAAGCCAAACTTTGTTATTGCCTTTAACCAAATAATCTTGTATAAACAGCTCATCACGCACCCATAGCTCAATTGGATAGAGCGTCAGACTACGGATCTGAAGGTTAGGGGTTCGACTCCTCTTGGGTGCGCCATCTTTAAATATTTTCCTGTATTTCACAAAATCAGCAGCGTGATGCTGCATTCGGCACCTTAAATCAGATGCGTTTCAAGATTCCCTATAAGAACCCACACCTACTGGCTCAAGCAAATCGCATTGCCCGATTTGTAGCGGCAAAGGTGCCGCTTGGCGCGTAAAGCGCCCTTGAGCCATTTTATAATAAAGGAACAACTCCGGGTAGTTTTCGACCTTCCATAAATTCCATAAAGGCTCCACCTGCCAGTGACACGTATGTAATTTGGTTAAACGTATTTGTTTGGCGCAAGGCCATCACAGTTTCACCGCCACCTGCCAGCGTTTGAACGTGCTTCTGTTGGGTTAAACGCCCTAATTCTTTTGCCAGTGTAAATGTACCATTACTCCACACAGGCCTTTCAAACACACCCAAAGCACCATTCCAAACAATCGTCTTTGCGTCACTCATTGCCGTCAGCAGGTCGTCCAAACTTCTGGGTGCAATGTCCAAAATACGTTCATCCGGATGAACGTCTGCCACTGATTTATCAATGGGGATGTCTTCAAGACTTTTTCCGACTCTAACTTGATCGGGCATCCACAATTCACAGCCGTCTATTGTGGCTTGATCTATGATTCTCTTGGCAAGGTCAATCGCATCGTCTTCAACAAGAGACTGCCCCACGTTCAGACCTTTTGCTTTCAAGAATGTGTTAGCAAGCCCCCCGACAAGTGCGATGGTTTTTGCTTTTTTCAGCATATTCTGAATAAAATCTATCTTGCTTGAAATCTTTGCACCCCCGCATATCACCATCAGCGGTCGTTCATAATGATCATGAAAATACGTAAGATTAGACAATTCTCGCTCCATCAACACTCCGGCAAAGTGGGGCAGGTGATGCGTCACCCCTTCAACAGACGCGTGAGCACGATGAGAAACAGAAAATGCATCGTTTACAAACGCATCCGCTTTATTGATAAGTCGTTGAATCAGTTCAAGATCATTCGTTTCTTCACCAGGAAAAAATCGAATATTTTCAAGCAAACTAATCGGATGTTCCCATTGATGCCCCAGCTGATCTAAATCTTCTATAAAATTTACACGTTGCTGAAGCAATTTTTCAACCTCTGGCAACAATAACTTTAACGAACTATCCGCCTGATAAGCTCCCTTAGGACGCCCCAGATGCGTCATTATCGTTATGTGTTTGCCAGAATTTAACAAGCGCATAAGTGTTGGGATCGTTTCTAAAATTCGACTATTGTCAAGGGTAATCCCGTCGTGAATAGGTACGTTCCAATCCACTCGAATCAGTATATTTTTCATAAAGGGAAGAATGTCGTGAATAGTTTGCATAATAAACTCTGATGCTTTTTTATCTATGATCATGTAATATGATTAGAAATGCAATGGGAAAAGAGATTAAAATGAAGTGTTTAACATATAGTACTGCTAGTGCTTATAAATTGGCGAGTGTATATACGTTTCTACACAAGAAAGAAAAAAATGTACATCGCTTCAGTGATGTCGTCTTTTATCAGTCGGATACGCAGTGTGTATATATTTTTGCATTTGGCGCTGTTGTATTTTGGGGACAAGATTCAAATCAATCCCTTTCATTTATTAAATCCATTGAACAATATACTGACGAACCCTCTGGTCTATTTGAAACTGACGAGTTCTTTTATGAAGTTGGAACCAAAACTGTAATTGATGAAATAGGTAACACTATCATCCTTGAAAATGATACGGATGCGTTTTATAAATTGTCCTTGTCGTATGCATTAGCTCAATCCATTAAACTTGCAAGTCATGAAAAAGAATTAAAATTGACCATTGATAAAATGGCCTTTATTCCTCGCAGTTTAGCCAAGACTGGAAAAACGTCGTTAAAGCGAAATGAAATTGCTAAAAAAATGGGAGAGCTGTACCTTCAAAAATCATCGATCAATAGCAATCTAAATATTATGCACACTCCCAGGGTTATTTGGGATCACTCCGAAATTGAACCTCACTATCACATGGCTGCGGATTTTCTAGATCTGCATTCGCGCGTTGAAAGCCTGAACATGGGGTTGACGATGATTCAAGATTTACTAGAGATTCTTGAAGATCAACTTAACCACAAACACAGCTCAATGCTAGAATGGATCATCATTGTGCTGATTTTTGTAGAGGTTATTTTATTCATCGCGAAAGACCTATTAAAGGCATAACTGGAGCTACACTCAAGCGTGTTTTTTATATTTCAGCGTATAAAAAATCAAAGCGCATTAATTTTTTATAAGTAAATTTTATGGATAATCAACTCATAATACGATAATCATAGAAGCCTTTTCCATAAAGAAGTTCACAAAAATAGAAATCCAAAAAGATCTTTTGTCCGCATTTCTACTCTTTTTTTGCGTAGCTATTGCTTTGGGTATAAGTAATGTCGACAGTTTATTACAGTATTATCGTGAAATAATAAACTATAAACTAGTCGTTGGCATTGGGCCTTACCAAGTATCCAAAACTATTGTTAAATTCGTAAACGATGGTTTGATGGCTATATTCTTTTTCTTCTTGGGTTTGGAAATGAAATATCACATACAGGAGGGGGAGTTTAAAGATAAGCGCAACTTGTTACTGCCAACCATTACGGCTATGGGTGGATTTATAGTTCCTGCATTACTGTATGCAGCATTCAATTATGATTCAGCAGAAGGAAGCTCCGGCTGGGCAATACCCGTTGCCACTGATACGGCATTTGTTTTGGCCATTTTAGCCTTAATGAAAGATAAAGTTTCAGACAACATTAAAGTCTTTGTTATTGGATTATCAATTATTGATGATGTGCTTGCGGTCTTGACCCTTGCTATCTTTTACACACCTCAACTGGATATCGTTCCACTTCTATGGAGCATTATTCCGCTTGGGGTTTTATTCATGCTAAACAAACTTAATTCATACAGCCGTTTTTTATATTATTTGATGGGAATTATTTTGTGGCTGTTTGTTGTACAGGCGGGTGTACATGGTACAATTGCTGGAATTACACTGGCCTGCTTTATACCAACCCGAATAGAATTACCCAATAAAACAATCCATTTAGTAAAGGATATGGAAGCATCCATTCATACCTTGGTTGCCTTTGCTATCTTGCCTTTGTTTGCTTTTGTTAATTGCGAATTACCCTTTAGTGAACTTAAACTTGATGATGTTTTTTCCACCATTAGTATAGGCTGCTTTATCGGGTTATTTTTCGGAAAACCTCTTGGAATCCTTAGTTTTATGTATGTTGTAAAGCTAGGAAGATTTGTTGATCTTCCAAAAGGTATAACTATGACCCAATTTTTGGGAGTTGCCTGCTTATGCGGGATTGGATTTACTCTAATTCTTTTTATTGGGTTACGGGCGTTTGACTCTATAGAATTAGAAAATCAAATGAAAATCGGTGTTTTGCTTGGGTCATTGGGCTCAATTATTATCGGCAGCACTATCATTGGTGCAGCATCTCCAAAATATAAAGTTGACGATTAATCGTCATTATTCATTAAGCATCACAAATTATAAAGATATTTTTATTTGAAAGTTCGCACCCCATATACTAACAATACTATGAGGTCTGCTTCCCAGATTCTATAATCAGCGAGATGGTAGACCTCACCAACAGAACCTTGTTTTGATTCTAAGTTATGGGAGTAACACCAATGAATACTAAAAGCGTTCGTAATTATTTTTCTCAAATGACTAAAAACCAACGAGAAGCAGTAGGACTCTTATCCATAGGTACATTTCTTGAATATTTTGACTTAATGCTATATGTACACATGGCAATTGTTCTTAATGAACTGTTTTTCCCTGCTACTGACCCATTTACGGCCTCCTTAATGACGGCCTTTGCATTCTGCTCTACCTTTTTATTGCGACCGTTTGGAGCCTTAATATTCGGGTATATTGGGGATACGGTGGGTCGTAAAACCGTTGTAATTCTAACAACCATGTTAATGGCAGTATCCTCATTAATCGTTGCATTTTTACCAACTTATGCACAAATAGGCATTACAGCATCGTGGGTTATTACAATATGTCGTATGGTGCAAAGTGTCTCAGCAGCTGCTGAGGGAACCGGGGCAGAGTTATATCTAACGGAAAGTTCGAAGCCCCCGATGCAATACCCTCTTGTCTCATCGGTAGCTGTTTTTGGAGCCTTAGGGGGAACTGCCGCTTTAGGTATTGCTACAATTGCTATGAGTGAAGATATTTTTAAAAACTCTATGGGGATGTCAAGCTGGCGTTTAGCGTTCTTGGTAGGAGCGGGGGTTGCATTAGTTGGAACCATTGCGCGCACAAGCCTGAAAGAAGCCGATGAGTTTTCTGACAAAAAAAAGCAGTTGGAGACGCGCTTAAATGAAAACAAGATGACCAAAAGCGATTTAAACGAAGAGTTTATGAAACAAAAAACATCTTTTCGTACGTCATTGGCTTACTTCTTAATTCAATGCGCCAGACCCCCAGGATTCTATTTTGTATATATTTACTGTGCAGAACTGTTAAAGAATGAATGTGGCTATACACTTAGTGAGATAATTTTTGATAACTTTATTGTTTCGATTGTAGACCTATTCGGCTTAGCCGCCGTAACATTTTTAAGTTATTATTTTGCTCCCTTAAAAATAATAAAATCAAAATTGTTTTTGTTCTTTAGTACAATTATATTTTTCCCCCTTATATTAAATAATACCTCGATGGCAGATAAAGGCATATGGATAATGATTTTTCAATGTTTAGCTTCGGTACTGGTATTTGACCATGTTCCAGGCTCTCCAATATTCTATAAATATTTTCCTGTATTCAAACGGTTTACGTATACAAGTTTACTGACAGCATTTGCTAAGCTAGCTACGTACTCTATTGCGTCATTTGGATTAGTATATGCAACGGATATCTTTGGTTATTGGGGAATATTTACTATTTTCGTACCCGCAGGAATTGGATTTTACGTTAGTGTAAACTACTTTCAAAAACTAGAGGAAACTCAAAAAAACTAGGTAAGTCTTGGGTGAAAATAAGACCATTCTGTTCTATGATTCCAAGCCTTATATTGGTTTGATGACAAATCTGGTATAAAGAATCTACTAAAGAGGGAAGTCCCAGGGCTTCCCCGACGACCAAAAAATACTGTAATGTTTCTGTTACGATCTTTTTTTGTTTTTCAGGAGACTTTGCAAAAATTGTTTGCATATTATGAAGTCGATCAAACAGCTTGATAAGAATCAATGTATGCTTTTCTTCTCTCCAAAGTTGTTTTAATACGTCAGCAGATGAAATTTTACCATATGATTTTGCACGTGTTAAATCTTCAACTTGATTGGCCACAATCTCCCCAAAATACTCAGTGATAGTAGAGTGGGTAAGGTCTGTATCTTCTAAAGTATCATGAAGAATACTCGTGATAATGGCGTTAGTTTCAAATAGGTAATCACACACCATATCAGCAACTTCTAAAGGATGGGAATAATAGGGTTCGCCGGATTGACGTTTTTGACCTGCATGATATTCTTTTGCAAAATGAATAGCCTTGGTTATACTTCTGATATCCACAGAGTCCTTAGCTTCGGCATTAAGGCGTGTAATTTTAGATAATAGTTTATCTGAATAATCACACGATCTAAACTTTAATTCCCAATTTGTATGGATGTTCATGATAATTAAAACCCATTTTTGCAACAAGATATCTTGTACATTATAACCATAACGTATTTTTATACGATATTCAACCAACTTTATATTTAACATAATATATATTATCATCCTTTTTAAATAATTTAACTAGACTACATTCATATGGTATGATTTAAAAAAAATCATTTAAGGACTTTAATATGAAAATTAAATCATCTCCTGTTATTTTGAGCGCAACCTGCTTATTATTAACTGGATGCGGTGGAGATAATACTCAAGGCAATGACACCTTCTCAACAAAAACAGAGTCTGGCTCTTCAACTACGGGTGACTTTAAACAACAACTAGCTAAAGACAATATTGCCACAGTCTTAGCATTTAATGGGTTTAGTGAAAATGGTACATTTTACGATAATAGCCCCATGAATCTAGCGGGTGATTTGTCCGCCATTCATCCTGCAAATTTATATTTGTATGACACTTTTATTAATGCCGTTGGAACGACAGAAAAACCTTCGACGGCTGTTGCAGCAAGTTACGATCGATTATTACCTGCTTCTGGTAAAACAATAAATACTGGCAACACTCTGTTAAACCTTGGATTGGCTATGAATAGCTCCGATCCAACACTGGCAGCGCTACGAGGAAAGATTACAGTATCAAATACAAATCCAGTGATTTTAAGCATTCCAGCCGGGCTTTCTAACCGTCCAGAAGCTCCTTTTTTTCCAGCTGGATCACGATATACTGCTTTAATTGTAGAAGCCCCTGTGTTGCCTGGTGCAAACCATGGCCCCATAATTTCTATTGAGGCTAGCCCTGGTGCTCTCGTTACATTTGCAGCATTTGCGCATCAACAAGGAAAAACATTTACGTTACGCACTTATGATGAAAACTCTACAGTTGATGCGTCTGGCACTCGATTATTATTAACTGAAGCAACGAATCCAGCACTCATTCGATCTAGATTTTTAGTGTTAGCAGCTGACGGATTATCAACCAATAATTTAAGTTTAGAATCTATAGAAAGAGTAGATCTTTCTACGTTTGGATTTAGCTCTGGAAAAGCATTGTTACAAAATACTTACTCTGTATTTCCTCAATTATTAGATTCAAAAAAAGAACCGATTTTCAACAGTGGAGATCATGGGGTATTTTGTTTGGGCGGAGACAACACTTTTAATACCGTTGATTTAAAGGATGAGACCTTCGTTTATCCTCTTTCAGCTAAGGATAAAAACACCCACATAAACACCCTAAATGTATCTACCAATTCTGGTTTCATTACAGAAAGTGGTAAACATATAGAAGTCGACACTCTGAATGGTAATGGAACATTAAAGCTAATTACAGTAATGAAAGACGCAGTTACTCCAGATGCAGTCGTTCACGTAAAATCTCTAAACAATGTTAATCAAATTACAGTTGTTATGGGTATTGTTGATCCTACTTTTGTATTCCCATTTCCTGCTTCTGGTATGACGCTATTATCATTTGATAATGCATTAACACTCCCCCTCACCGTCACTACTGAAGATGCTCATATTTCAGGATCTTTTTATGATGGTGAGTCAGAATTACGCGGAAACCAGGTTGTTTTAAAATCCTTAAAGAAAACTGGGTTAAGCTCTGGCAGCGCGACTATCCGTTCTTTAATGGCACTTCATCCAAAAACTCAAGGAATCTCTAGCCAAGCAATGAATAGTTTGGTCGCTATGCTAGATCCTATGACGTCTGTACATCAAACATTAGGAAGGTCTTCAGCAGCACTTACCCAACATACGTTAGGATTATTAGCGGGATCCCCCTCCTCTGCTAATCACCATGTAGTATCTTTGGCTAATCAATTAACTATCAGTGCAAGCACTGCATTAGATCAGACGGTTGCATCAATCAACCTAAATTCACGTTTGGGTGAAGTTAATTTAGCAACATCCATTTATGGTACACGCGCTATTGATCAACACGATGTTGCATTTGGATCATCCATCACGGCGTCAAAGTCTCTAGACCTTAATGGAGCAATGTTAATCCCTTCTGTGGCAGTTGGATATTCTATGGATGCAATTTCAGACAAAAAATTAAACGCCAATGGACTTAATATTAATCTAGCAAATGCTGGATTAAACTCAGTCTTTGCACGATTAATCACAGCGTTCAACCATGAACATGCAGGCCTTTCAACCACGCTTGCAATGGGCTTAGAAGCCCGTCATGCAATGTTTAGCCGTGGACTAGCGTCTACTGATCATGATTCAGTTTCACTAGCGGGTGAATCTACAAACGGAGTGTATTCGATTATCGAAGCATCTTTTGCATCAAACGCATCACGTTTAAACATTACAATCAGTAACTTTAACCACGCTCAAATCCAATTTGGTTTGACGGATTAAATTGGACTTACACCTAACTCCTAAACTATTTTAGGAGTTAGGTCTTTTATTTTTTTACTCACGCATCAACGGAATCCAAGCTTTAAGAACCCACGCATTGAAAGAGTCCCACATATCATTTTGATTATCGCTAAAGGTTTCTGAATCATGACTCCAAAATCTTACTTGCCCCGTTTCCAGATGAATGCAGTAATATTCAGAGCTATCGCGACAAAATGGTAAATAATTCTTAGGTACTCCTCGATCCCACGCCTGAGTTATTGTTTTAATCGTACTTTCATGAAATCTAGTTTGAGGTAGCACAACTTCAAAATTGGTAAAACCAACATGAGCAAAGTTCATAAAAAATGATGCTAATTCAGAAGGAATACATATGTTAAGTTGAGCTTCTAAAGCTTTAAGATCTTCAGGCATACACCTAGGTAATCCTTCGGGAAGAACTACGTTTACAGTTGATCTTGCAAATGGGCTTAAAGCATCTCCTATAGAGTATGCTGCGTTTGATTGATTGCATATTAATAGCGCAAGGGTTGCACTTGTAGTCAATATTTTCATTTTAATTTTCCTAAACAACATTTTCGTATTTATCTTATTTTTTTTAATTAGTCAACTAAAATGACGATGTGTCAAATAATACCTTGACATATTGTCAAAATGCGCTATAAAATTAGAACGTTTTTACAGGAGCTGAGATGAGTAACTTTCTATCAACAACATGTCTAATGTTTGCACTTTTGATTCAGAATGGATTTGCTTCTGCAAGTGCAGAGATTGATGATCAGGTTGATTTTTGCAGCCCTCGACGTGGCTCAAGTTTTAAGGCTTTATTAGATCCAGAAACCAACATCCGAGACGGCTCTTTAAAACGATCTCGTGGAGAATCCGAATTTACTTCCCCATCAGAAGATAGGCACCTCCCTCAAAGAAGGAGCACGAATCTATCACCTCAACATGCAGCTCCGATGTTTGAATTCAGCGATGATCATAAAGATACATTGAGACAGTGTGGACTTTCAGACCTCCAAATTACTAGAATCGAGTTCTTACAAACTATTTTTTTCAGATCTCCTCATGGAGATAGATTCGACCCTCGAAGCTACCTAAGCAAAGATGAGTTTGAAACTATTTATACACAATTGAATTCTAAAGAAACGCGCTCATTAGTATTTACGTTAAAATCTCTATATGACAGAAAAATCCCATTATCCGCAATGGACCCAAATACTATTTATACACCTGCGGCACGTCTTTCTTGTAACTATAACTCTAACGAACCAAAAGCAAAAGAAATCTCTGCTAAATTAGCAGAGTGCGAAGTATTTCATGTAAAACCCGTCAATGGATACACCTTCATAGAAGAAGAAACTCCTGAGACTCCTGAAGAACGTTCTGCGCGCCACGCTTTGAAAGCCGAAATATTCAAGACATTAGAAGCACAGCGCGGAATATCCTATGCTGACAGATCCGCTGAACTAAGCAGTATAGATCAAATTTGGTCCGCCTATTTTAACTATATGCAAAGGAGGGGTGATAATATTGATAATGTTGTTGCTAGTGTTGCTAATCAAGCATCCCCTAAAATCAGGTGCTGCGAAATTGACGAGATGTTTAAAGAACTAGTTCCTTCTTACGTGTCTTTCAAAGTCGCTGATTGTGTGGTTTATTTTCGTACAGAAGACATCGATTTAGCTCGCGGCAGCACTTCTAAAACAAATGAACAATTACTCTCTGAAGGTCTAGCTCCTATTGGAGTAGATGGAGAACCTATGGAGCTTCACCATTTAACACGCAGACATCCAGGAGTTTTAGTCTTAATGACGCAAACCTTTCACCAAGAACATACTACACTTTTACATCTGCGTAGCGAACGTCATATGCGTCAACCAACACACCCCGTTGATCGAGCCATTTTTGCATCCTGGAAAAAGCTTGCCTTCCCGGCTATACTAGAAGCCTTGGTTCCAACACCCGAAGAATTTGATCCTGCAATTAAG
This sequence comes from Candidatus Paracaedibacteraceae bacterium UBA6184, assembly GCA_002422845.1. Classification (GTDB taxonomy): domain Bacteria; phylum Pseudomonadota; class Alphaproteobacteria; order UBA6184; family UBA6184; genus Bodonicaedibacter. The sequence goes on along the minus strand of DITM01000039.1, from coordinate 32,657 downwards.
CTTTTTTCTGAAACAGACCTACAACTTCAAGATGAGGAGACCATGTAAATTGATCGACGGGTATGACTTTTTCTAATTCGTACCCTCCTTCTTCGATCAATATTTTTGCATCACGAGCAAAGCTTTCAGGTCCACATGAAATATAAGCAATTAATGGAACGTTAGATTGAGCCAGCTGTTCAACTTGGGCTAACGCCCCTGCCCTTGGTGGGTCAATCACAGCAACATCGTATGCCTTTAATTCAACTGCCGATAATGGATCATCAAATAAGTTACGCTTAAATGTTTTAATCTGCCGTTGTTCACGATCTGCCGCAGTCTGTAATGCCAGCAATGCCGGAACATCACACTCAAACCCATTAACTGGGGCTTTATTGCTTAATGGAAACGTAAACGTTCCCCGACCACAAAATAAATCTACAATTTTATGCACTTTTTCGGGTAATGCTGACATCACTAACTCCGTCAATACCTGATCGGCTTTATCCGATGCTTGTAAAAAACTTGATGACTCAACATCTACTTTTACCCCATCAAATAACACATAAGGTTTTTCGCGCTCATAAACTGTAATACGTTTGCGATTCTCACGCACAATTAATCGAACCAGACCGTTGTCTTTTGCAAAACTCTCAAGCAATTCTAGGCTATTCGGCTGCAAGGCATCTCGATGAATATCCATACTCACATCAACACCAACTGCAGTCACCGTCAAGTAAACTGTTGCCTTTTGATATTCAATCATTATTTGTAGAAATAGCTGTCTTAGCGGTTCAAACAACGCCGCTATTTTTGGATCAACGGTATGGCATTCGTGTAAGTTAATAATCTGATGGCTGCGCCAGCGATGGAACCCTAAAAATACTTGATCGTTCTTTTTTACGACTTCAAAATTTGCACGTCGGCGTTCTCCAGCAGGCAGGACTATTACCTCTTGAATGCAACTAGCATCCAATTGATGATCGATAAATGGCTCAACGATTAATGATCGTTTAAATGCAGAATATAGCTTGTCATTTAAATGTTGTAACAAACATCCACCACATTGTGTGAAATGAGCACACACGGGATCTACTCGGTTCAAGCTTGTAGTTTGAATGTTTTTCAAAAAAAATTTAGGCTGCTCCCGCTTAGAATTCGGATGCTTCATAAAACGTTCGTAATCAATCTGTTCGCCAGGTAAAACAAATGGAACAAAAATAGAACCATGTTCTGACGTCCCCTTGCCTACGCCCTGGGTTGTTAATTTTTCAATCTTGCACGTGCCGTGTAAATGTTCTGCCATCATTTTATCCAAAATATTGATCTTTGTCGTATCATAGGTCGGAAGCTTTGTCGAGAGTTCTGATCAAAAATGATTCCTGCTCAAGAAAATCTTGACAAATTATTAAAAAAATATAAAAAAATTTGCCTAACTTGAAAAAATGTATTACTCTATTTTTTAGAAGAAATCACCATGAAAACATATGAAAACGCAACGCAAAAAAAATAGAGATCAACGCCCTGTTTTTTACTCAGAAGACTACGGTTTCCTGGGGCACTTGCTCTATTCTGAACGATTACTTCAAGGAATTAGTTTAGAAACCGTCGCCACTGATTTAAATCTAAGCAGTTATCTTATTAAAGATTTAGAAACCGGCCACTTAAATCACATGCCCGGGATATCTTACATGTCAGGGTTTATGCGAACGTATGCGTCCTATCTTGGGTTGGATGGTATGGAAATGGTACACTGTGTAAGAATTCCAAAACCTTCTGTATTTGAAGAAGAGCGCGCTCTAAAGGTTCCTCTTCAACAACGACAACTGCCCAGTCAACCTATTTTTTGGGGTGCCGTATGTGCTTTAATACTCATAATTGTCGGATATTCATCCTTTAAACCAAGTTCTCAGTTCTCACCCTTATATTCTGTAAAACTGGATAGCAATTTATCACCCCACAAGCCTTCGGAAGAATTAACATCCTCCATTAATCAGTTTCTTGATATCTACTATAAACCATTCGCACAAGATATTGCTAACGAACCAACAAAGCCTCAGGTATTTCAATTGTGCTGTGATAGTGAAACGTGGATCGCTTTGAAAGATGATCAAGGTCATCTTGTGCAAGAAGGCATCTTACAAAAAGGTGATCATATTAAATTACCCATAGATTTTGAAGGCATATTACATACTGGAAATGCCGGCGGAGTATACATCGTATATGACAATCATCGTTCTCATGCTCTAGGTTTAAGTGGACAAGTAATGCAAAATTTTCGTATAAATTTAAAAAAAATCTTGCAGAATCACTAAAACCCCGTTAACAACTAATAAGAAATAATTTGGATCTAAAATAATGTTACAACCCGTTCGTGGTACAAAAGATTTATTCGGCATTGAGGCAGTTCTGTATCGCAAGGTTGTCGACACAGCATATGCCGTTGCATTACGTTATAATTTTCAAGAAATTCAGACTCCGATATTTGAATTCAGCCAAGTGTTTCAACGAACGCTGGGTGAAACCTCTGATGTTGTTTCAAAAGAAATGTATACGTTTGAAGACCGCGGCGGTGAATCATTAACATTACGACCAGAAGGCACGGCCCCCGTTGTTCGAGCCATTATTTCAAACGGACTCACTCAAAGTCTTCCGTTAAAATTATTCTATTCCGGTGCTATGTTTCGGTATGAACGTCCTCAAAAAGGACGTCAACGACAATTTCACCAAATCGGGGCTGAATTGATTGGCCCCAAAACGCCCTTAGCTGATGCAGAAATGATTGCGTTAGGCTACGAGGTATTAAAAGCGTTAAACCTGCACTCTGAAGTCATTCTAAACCTTAACACTCTAGGTGATGCTGAAAGCCGCACAGCCTACAGAACGGCATTGGTCGACTTTTTACAACAGTATAAAAACGACTTATCAAGCGATAGCAAAGATCGTTTAGAGCGCAACCCATTGCGTATTTTAGATTCTAAAGATGAAACTGATCAAAAGATCATTCAAAGTGCTCCATTATTTCAAGACTATTTAAATGATGAATCAAAAGCATATTTTAACCAAGTTCAACGGTACTTAACTGATTTAAACATTCCCTATATTCACAATCAAAAACTCGTACGCGGGTTAGACTATTACTGTCACACTGCGTTTGAGTTTGTAACAACGTCACTAGGAGCTCAAGGGACTGTCCTTGCTGGTGGACGATATGATGGATTAATGAAACAAATGGGCGGACCCGATGCTTCAGGAATTGGCTGGGGTTCGGGTATTGAACGATTGTGTTTATTGTTACAAGAACAAGCAACTGTTGTGACAGCATCAAACCTGATCACCATAGTCCCCACCAGTGACGCAGAAGAACCCTTTGCATTTCACCTTGCCCAAACATTACGCGCGGCTGGGTTATATATTGATATTGGGTATAGCGGCAATATGTCTAAGCGGCTTAAAAAAGCCTCCAAAAATAACAGTATCGCAGCTATTATTATCGGGGCCGATGAAATTGCATCGAACACGGCTCAAGTTAAATTTTTAAATGAAAGTCGCCAAGAAACTGTTCCGTTAAGCCAATTGGCTGATTTTTTTAACACTTACTTATCTTAAACTAAGCTGGACACCTCATTATGAATTTTGACGAAAAACTACAAAAGATTTTAGAACGATTTACTGAAATCGACGAAAAATTATCTACGTGCGATATGTCGGATATTAAGGCATTTACAAAAATGTCGAAAGAACATTCCGACTTAAGACCTGTCGCAGATGCTATTCGCCATCACCAATCTTTAACGGCAGATCTGCTAGAATACCAAACAATTTTAAAAGACAAAGCCGCCGACAAAGACCTTAAAGAATTAGCAGAATCCGAACTGCCTAATATCAAAGAGCAACTTGAAGCTTCTGAACACAGCATTAAAGTATTGTTGTTACCCAAAGATGCTGATGATGATAAGAATATTATTCTGGAATTGCGCGCAGGAACCGGGGGTGAAGAAGCTGGATTGTTCGCAGGTGATTTAATGCGAATGTATCAACGATATGCCGACTTACAGGGCTGGAAAACTGAAACCATGACCTTGCATGAATCAGATAACAAAGGTGTTAAAGAAGCTGTTATCAACATTTCTGGTAAAGGCGTATTTGCTAGATTAAAATTTGAATCTGGTGTTCACCGTGTTCAGCGTGTCCCTGAAACCGAAGCCAGCGGTCGTATTCACACCTCCGCGGCAACCGTTGCAGTCTTACCAGAAGCAGAGGAAGTCGATGTATCTGTTGAAGAAAAAGACCTTCAAATTGATACCTACCGCGCATCTGGTGCTGGAGGTCAGCACGTTAACACGACAGACTCAGCCGTACGTATTACACATATTCCAACTGGAATTGTGGTGCAGTGCCAAGATGAACGCTCGCAACATAAAAATAAAGCACGCGCCTTAAAAGTATTGCGCTCCAAAATTTATGAAGTTCAACGCATGGAAATTATGAAGGTTCAAGCTGATGCTCGTAAAAGCCAGATCGGCAGCGGTGATCGCTCTGAACGCATTCGAACCTATAACTATCCCCAAAGTCGCGTTACTGATCATCGCATCAACTTGACATTATACAAATTAGATTTGATGATGGAAGGTCACATCGACGAAATGCTGGACGGTCTCATTTCTCACGATCAAGCTCAAAAACTAGCCTCGGTTTAGGCAATCTGCGATTACATTATATAGGTTAGATCTGAGGGGGTGGGCACTTGTTATGTAAAATAAATAGGCACGCTCCCTTTGGTCGCGAGACAATGTTCAACCCGCCCACCCGGCAGACCGTCGCAAGAGCTCCTAAGTCTGCCGATCCTAAGCGCAGGGTCGCCCCTAACAACGTGACGCTACGTCCAATAAAAGAACTTGTCGGGGCGAAAAAGGGGCAACATGCTTACTTTGTATCAACTCTCAGGCCCCTTATTAACTCGTCTTATAAATCCACCCACCACCCAGAACCCTTGATCCGTTATAGATCACACAGGCCTGCCCTGGTGAAATACCAAACTCAGCTTCGTCTAACTCGATGTGTAGTTCACCCTCACTATCAACCATAATACGTGCTGACGTTGGTGTATTAGACGATCGAATCTTCACTCGAATCGGGTCTGCATACGATTTCATAGGGATGTCTGACAACCAATTAATATCCTTCAGGTACACCCTCTGGCGTTGCAGGTCTTCTTTATCCCCCACAACCACTTGACGGGTTTCAGGAATAATCTTCACCACATATTTGGGAACAGCGCTGTTAATATATAACCTGCGGCGTTGACCGATCGTAAAATTGATGATTCCTGGATGTTGTCCTAATACGTTCCCTTGCATATCCACGACATCGCCTGGCTCTAACGCATCAGGGCGCATTTTTTGGATAACACCCGAATAATCGCCATTGGGAACAAAACAAATGTCCTGACTGTCGGGCTTGTCTGCAACTTCTAATCCAAATCTAGCCGCGTGAGCTCGCGTCTCATCCTTGCTCATATGCCCTAATGGAAAGCGCAAAAAATCTAATTGCTCTTGAGTCGTTGCAAATAAGAAATAACTTTGATCACGGTTAGGATCAGCCCCTGCATGCAGCTCGCCGGTGTGTTCGCCTTGTATGCGTTGGACATAGTGTCCCGTCACCATAGCATCCGCATTTAGATCTCGCGCGGCTTGTAATAAGTCTTTAAATTTAACAGTCTGATTGCATTTAACACAAGGAATTGGCGTCTCACCTTGCAAATATGACTCAACGAAATCATTAATCACGCCTTCTTTGAATTTATCTTCATAGTTAAATACGTAATGAGGAATGCCTATTTTTTCAGCAACCATCGCTGCATCATAAATATCCTGCCCCGCGCAGCATGCACCTTTTTTTTGAGCCATTTGACCATAGTCATACAACTGCAACGTGATGCCAATAACATCATAACCGCTCTCAGCCATCAAGGCCGCAGCAACAGAGCTATCGACGCCGCCTGACATTGCAACAACCACTCGCGTTTCCGCAGCCGGCTTATTTATTCCTAAATCAATCATATCTACCTTAAAGACCTTTAAATCCTACTCTTTTCATAAGGGTCTTTCGCCTATAAATCAAGTGTTATATGAAAATATAGTCAAACCTAATCAATTGATACCTTGCATTTGCACATCTTTTTAGAAAGTGTAGTGACTAAATATTTAACCAAAGAGCAATGTGTCTAATTTGGACAGCAATCAGGAATGAAGAGGTATTCTTGGCATATCGTGTGGGGATTCTTTCTGGGCGGGACTACCGGTATAATTCCCTTCTGCTGGGCATGGTTAACAATAGCATTCTGTCATACTCGCTGTGTGCAAGCAAATAATCTGCATCTATCCCGTCTATTAGAGAGTGAGTTTGCGAGCAATCAGCTGTGGTACCCGATGTAACAAGGACTCTGACCGGCATACCAACCGCATCCGCGGCCAAGTGTATCTTGCTGTTGAGCAGCCCCCTTTTGTGTGTCCCATATCTTGGTTACCGCCTCTGGCTCCTGCTGCGTGTGGATGAACTTTAATATTGCTTGCATCGATCATGAGCCATTCAAAATCAGGACTATCTACCAATTGTTCCAGCAGACCTTCCCAGATACCCTTATCTCTCCACCGAATAAAACGACGATGTGTATTCCTCAATAATCTGCCTGATTTTGCCTCAATGGGAATAATAATCTCGCCATTATGCTCTATCAAGAAGCAATCAATCTCTGTACTTCTCCCCTGCTCTTCTCGTTGCCAATAATAGAGTTCCGACTATTTAAATAATGGAAACAGCGTTATCGGCAATAGCCCTACAACTTGCTCAGACAGGCCTCCACCATTTATAGTTTTTAAGGGACTGCTATTGAACGGCTTAATTGAATAACTAAAGGATTTGCTTCGCAACATTAGTCTGCATATCAGAATCAGTTCTAGAATACCTAAACTTTTGACCCAATTGATTCGGCTCTGAACTTAAGTATAGAGAGCAGCCTTGAAACATCTAGCCTACCCTTAACAAATGATGAATGAGGTGAAAGTTTTTGAAACTAATTTGTGGCCTTAAATAAGATGTACTTATACACGAATAAAAACTTGATTTAGGATTGAAAACAAACGAAAATAAGCATGCCTTTTTGGTCTTTTTGTCTTATTCATTTTAGGGAGCAGCAACATGTCGAAGCGAGATGCGTTAAAGTATCATCAATATCCAACCCCTGGCAAGCTTGCTATTGTTCCAACAAAAACGATGGCAACGCAACAAGACTTAGCGCTTGCATATTCACCGGGTGTCGCCTATGCCTGCGAGGCTATCGTCGAAGATCCAGCTCAATCGTACACTTTAACAACAAAAGGTAATTTGGTTGCAGTGATTAGTAATGGCACTGCTGTCTTGGGGCTTGGTGATATTGGTCCAGACGCAGCAAAACCTGTTATGGAAGGTAAAGCCGTACTATTTAAACGGTTTGCTGGCATCAATGTATTTGACATTGAAATTAATGAAAAAGACCCTCAAAAATTAGTCGATATTATTGCAGCGATTTCACCAACTTTTGGCGGGATAAATTTAGAAGATATTGCTGCTCCTGAGTGTTTTTATGTAGAGCAAGAACTGCAAAGACGTTTAGAAATTCCAGTCTTTCATGATGATCAACATGGTACAGCAATTGTAGCCTCTGCAGGATTAATCAATGCCTTAAAGCTTGTGAACAAAGATATTTCTGACATTAAAATCGTATGTTCTGGTGCGGGGGCTGCGGCCATAGCGTGTTTAAACCTGTTTGTGGATCTTGGCGCCAAAAAAGAAAATATTTATGTCTGTGACCGCGAAGGGTTGATTTATAACGGTAGGTCTAATTTAAAGGATCCTCAAAAACTAGAATTTGCGCAACAGTCTTCGATCTCTAAAACATTGGGCGAATGTATGGATGCTGCTGATGTGTTTTTAGGACTGTCTGCAAAGGGTGTATTAAAAAAAGAAGACGTTCTAAAAATGAACGCTCAACCCGTTATTATGGCGATGGCTAATCCTGACCCGGAAATTACCCCAGAAGAAATAAAATCTGTTCGAGACGACGCGATTATTGCAACTGGGCGTTCAGATTATCCAAATCAAGTGAACAATGTGTTGTGTTTTCCGTATATGTTTAGGGCGGCATTGGATGTTCAAGCAACGCATATTAATACTGAAATGAAGCTGGCGTGTGTTACGGCCATAGCTAAATTAGCTGAAATTGAAACATCTGAAAGCGTTATGATAGCGTATGGTGGATCTGCATTATCGTTTGGGAAAGAGTATATTATTCCAAAACCCTTTGATCCCCGATTGTTGATTGAGGTGGTTCCCACAATTGCAAAAGCAGCCATGGATTCTGGGGTTGCGAAAAAACCAATAGCAGACTTTGAAGCGTATCGACATCAGTTAACCAATCAAGTTTACAAATCTGGTTATATGATGCGTCCGATTTTTGAAAAGCTTAAAGGATCTGATCGTCGAGTTATTTTTACGGATGGGGTCAGCGAAAAAGTATTGTTTGCGGTTCAGCAAGCCGTTGATGAAAAAATATTTTTTCCTGTTTTAATTGGAAACAGATCTCAAATTTTGCAAAAAATTTCTGAGTTAAAACTGCGGTTAACTGAGTCGAGTCAGTTTGAAATTGTAGATATATCTTGCAGTAACGCAGCCATTCAATCTTACGCAGAAGAGCTGCATAAAAAAATGGCTCGAAAAGGAATTACCCCCTTTGATGCTGAATATTTATTAGAACATGATGCGGTCTATATCGCCGCAATGTTGTTGATTCATAAAAAAGGTCATGCGGTAATTTGTGGTCCATCTGAGAAATACTATCGTCATTTAGAAAAATTAGTTGCTGCGTTGGGACTGCAAGCGGGTGTCAATAAACCCACGACCCTGGAAGCGTTAATTACAGAAGAGAGAACTGTCTTTATTTCGGATTCTTATGTGAATTATTCTCCATCGGCTAATGAGATTGCACTTTCTGCAGAATTGTGTGTGAAGACACTGGCTCATTTTGGAGTGACGCCTCGAGTTGCTTTATTATCTTGCAGCAATTTTGGATCGGTAGAATTTGCAGAGTCGTCTAAGAAAATGCGCGAAGCAAAGGATCTGATTTTGAAAAAAATGCCAGATCTGATGATCGATGGTGAGATGTCGGCGGATGTAGCACTTTCAAAAAAAATTCGAGGACGCATATTCCCAACCTCTGACTTAACAGAAGATGCGAATCTTTTGATTGCTCCGACTCAAGATGCTGCTAATATCGCCATTAATCTTGCGCGAATTGTTTCTAATGGGTTAAGGGTTGGACCTGTTTTATTGGGATTAAATAAAATTGCACATATTGCTCCGAGATCTTCAACATCCAGAAGCATATTAAACCTTGCTGCAATTGCTGCAGTACAGTCTTATGATGACATATAGCAAAGGAAAACAGCTCTAATGGAAACACCAGCTACAACGACCCCTATCCTTTCTGATGCGACAGTTGCACGTCAAACCTTAGCTAAGATTCATAGATTTTTAAAAACTGCTAATTTTACAAAATTACAAAAAACGATTGAATCTTTACACTATGCGGATATTGCGGATGTGTTGGAAGTTATGTCGTTAGAAAATCGGCTGGAAATCCTTAAATTTATTCCACGTGATATTGAAGCTGAGGTTTTTCTTGATCTGGAGCCGACGATTCGATCTGAGCTGTTAAATTATGTATCGCCAGATGCAATTGCACGTATTATTAATAGTCTGGAGTCGGGTGATACGTTAAGCTTTATCGAAGATTTAACGTTCGAACAGCAGACAGATGTTGTTCGATTTCTATCTAAAAAAGAACGGGCGTTTTTAACTGAGGTTCTTTCTTATGATGAAGGGACGGCTGGACGATTGATGCAACGAGAGCTTGTTGCAGTGCCACGTTTTTGGACGGTTTCTCAAGTAAAGCGTTATATTAAGACCGCCGATTTTTTACCGGATCAAATATTTAACGTATATGTCATTGATGCTAACCATCGACCTTTGGGGTATGTGTCGTTAAGTGAATTATTAAAACATGACGAAGATGAAAAAATATCGCATTTTATGCAAAAAGATGTCTTTAGTTTTTCAATAGAAACACTTCAAAAAGAAGTCGCTTTTTATTTTCGTCATTATGGACTAGCGTCTGCCCCAGTATTGGATGCTAATGGTCGAATTAAAGGGGACATTACGCTGAACAATGTCGTCAATTTAATTGATGAAGAGGCAGAGCGTGCATTCTTAGGATTAGCCGGTGCGGCAAATTCAGACATTCATATGTCGTTGTTCAAGGCATCCACCAATCGATTTAAGTGGGTTGTGATTACAGCATTTTCATCGATTCTTTCATCGTATATTATTTCAAAGTTTGATAAAAGCATCGAACAGATAGTTGCCCTTGCAGTTCTAATGTCGATCGTGGTTGCTATAGCAGGCAGTGTGAGTCTGCAAGTTGCATCCGTTACTATTCGAGCATTATCCAATGGTGAATTCCGATTGGTGCGCATTTGGTATAGTTTATGGAAAGAAGTTCAGGTTGGCTTTATCAACGGATTATTAATTAGTTCGTTGCTGATCATTATGGTGGTATTGTGGTATGGAGACCTACCTTTGGCACTAGTATTAGGAGTTACCATACTTATTAATGTGATTTATGGTAGTGTGATGGGATTGTCTATTCCTGTTATCTTATTTAGATTTAAGTATGACCCCGCCATTAGCGCCCCTCCCTTTCTAATTCCTGCCTGTGATATGATGGGATATGGTTCATTTCTGTATTTAGCGACGTTATATCTTATTTAATGGATAATCTCCCTTGCTGTTTTTTATTAAATAGAGTAAAAGGATACCTAACATAGTTTATGTTGTCTGACATGCAGTGAATCAATTATTTTAGGGGATAACTATGACACCTACACTGGGCAAAGCCCAAGAAAAAAACTCAACTATTGACCAGAAACCTACTGCCTCTTCACGATTCAAAATAAAAATTCCCCCAGCCGTTTGGATGATTTCGCTTGCAAGTATGCTGCTTACATTTTCATCATCAATTGTCACAACCATTGGCCCAGTTTATTTAATAGAAATTCATAACATTGATGCCAAAGATTTAGGCAATTTAGAAAGCGTTGTTGAATTTGTTTCTCAAATTTTACGCTTTTTAGCTGGGGCTTTAAGTGATTCTATCTTTCAACGTAAGTCGCTAATGCTGTTAGGGTTTGGTTTATCCACGCTTACAAAAATACTGTTTCCTTTTGCGACGTCGTATGCATTGTTTTTTGGAGTTAAAGTATTAGATCGTATTGGGAATGGCATACAAGCATCCCCACGCGATGCTTTATTAGGTGATTGCGCCCCTAAAGAAATTCGGGGTCGAAGTTACGGTTTATCTCAAACATTGAGAAAGTTTGGAGCTGGCGGCGGTGCCATGGTAGCAACTGTCATGCTGAGTAGTACTATTGTTGCTTGGATGGGGTACGAAGGAGCCTTTATTGCGGGATTCTTTGTGGCGATCGTGCCTGCCATCATTTCAGTAATTTTCTTAGCATTTTTTGTTCACCCCCCGAAACATTCAGCCTTAAAAGGATTAGGCGCCATTAGTACGTTTTTTCAAGATTTCTTTTATAATATCAAGCATATGGGTAAACCATTTTGGATATTAATGATGGTCATTTGGTTTTATGGTGTTGCGCATTTTAATGAATCTTTTTTACAATTTAGAGCAAAAGAACTGGGCGCGGATGCTCAAACACAAACAGCAATTATAGTTGTCTTAACACTTGTTACATCCTTTGCTGCGTATCCTTTAGGGTTGATGGCGGATCGTATCGGAAAAAAGAAGATGGTTGCCGTTGGTATTTTGTTCATGATTGTATCAAATTTTATCATGATGAAAATGACCTCTATTCTTGGATTGTTTATTGCAACCTCCTGCTGGGGATTACACTGGGCGGTTACACAAGGATTGCTGTTGTCGTTAATTGTAGATGTGTCTCCAAAGCATCTTAAAGGAACAGCGTTTGGAATATATTATATTCTATTCGGATTTGCTTCCTACGTTGCAAACGCTTATGTTGCAGGACCGATTTGGCATACATATGGCGCGGAGACTAACTTTATGTTCAGCTCTGTGATTGCAACTTTTGCAGTGGTTATTCTAGTTATCGCTTCGAAAATGAAGATGTTTCCAAAAGTTCACGATTAATCAAAAGCCCCCTCTCTTAGAGTTTAATAGAGAGGGGGGATTTCTTTAGTGATTATTCAAATGATGATCAGCAGTGTTTTTCATTAAATCCATAATCTTTTGAGTTGAATCTTTCCAAGCAGTTGCGACCACTTTGTGATGGTCTTGTTCTTTTGCCATCTTTTCTTTCATTGTTTCAGAATGTGCTTGCTTTGATTCTTTTAGTTTTTCATGTAATTTGCTGTGATGTTCTTTTAGTTGGTCTATTTTTTCTTTAAAGTTACTTAGAACCTGAGCGTGAGAGCTTTTTAGCTTTTCAGCCATTTCCTGATGACGATCTTTAAATTTCTTTGCGTGATCTTTAACAGAATGTTCAGATTTCATTTTTTCAGCAAACGCATGCATTCCATCTTTAGCTTCAGAATGTTTCTTTTTCATATGATCGACATGAAGTTCTGAAACCTTTTTAAGGGTGTCAGATACAATTCCATGAGCTGTTTTTAATGTATCTTGGTTTTTACTGTGTGCAGCTTTTATTTTATCTGCATCCCATAAGGACTGCATTTTCATAGGGCTGAATGCTTGAAAAGCATTAGCTTTCTGCTCTTTTTCTTTATTTGCCATGATTGGTACTCCTATATTGTGAGTTTAGTGTACCTTTAAATGGTTAAGTTTTTGTTAAGTTAGTTGTGCTTTTTAGAAAACATACACTTAACCACGGTCCCCTTTTGATGATTAAGGGTAACGTTACCCCCATGTAAGGTTACAATTTTTTTAATTAGAGAGAAGCCTAGCCCCGTAATAATGCTTTCACCTTTTTTCAATTTTTTAGATGCTCCATACGTATCTTCGTAGGGAATCATTGCGGTGGCATTAGATATTTCAACTTGGAGCTCTTCGGGAAGATCGGTAATTTGAATGGAAATAAATTCATTGTTTACGGCAAATGAAATAGCATTTCGTAATAAATTAAAAAACACTTGTTTCAAGCGCCTTAAATCACCTTGTAAAAGAAAGATGTCTTCTTTGTTGTAATTTAAGGAAATTTGAATATTTTTTTCAAGGGCGATTTCCACTAACGTCGTTTTGATATCGTCAATGACCTGAATAATATTGATCTTTTCTTTAGATAAAGAAGTGTTACCTGATTCAATAGAGGCTAAGTCATTGGCATTCTCAATAAACCGCAATATATGATCGACTTCTTCCCAGGAATTTTTTAGTCGTTCTTGGTAATTAGAATTGATATCCCCATATTTTTTTTCCAATATATCCGTAAAGCTTAATAAAATACGGCGCAATGGATATTTTATACCTTGGTGGATCATGGAAATAAAATCAGATTTAATTCCGTGTGCTAACTCTAAAGCTTCGCTGCGTTCTAAAAGATTTTTTTCAATCCGATAACGATCAGATATATCTAAGAATGTTAACAGATTTGATCCGTCTGGAAGAGGGGTGTATGAATAATCATAAACCAAATCATTGTATAGTTTTATGCGACCTTCCTTGTTAGAGCTGCGATCGATGATTTTTGAACGGATACGCTTTTTAAAATTATCCCAACTTGCATCATAGTGTTGATAATCAATCCGTGTTTTGATTTTATCAATGATGGCTTCTAAATGTGGTGGAGGCGAAAGATCCGCTTCGTTATAGTCCCACATCTTACAAAAGGCTGAGTTATAGAGTTGCAATTTATGATCTGATCCAAATACAACGAGGCCTTCAAATAAATTATCGGCCACCTGACGATGCACCGCTAATAAAGTGTTATACCTACGTTCTAGTGTTAACCAATCAGTTATATCATTCAAAGTGATCATCAATCCGCCGTTATGGTAAGGTGCAGTGACCATCCGAACAGTTCGGCCATCTGGATAGTATGCAATATCTTCAATGGGCTCTAATAGGTTGTTAAAGCATGCAAGACGTCTATTTTTATAGACCTGAAAATCTTCTGTGTCTGGCAGTTTGCGTTTTGCTCGTAATTCTTCTAAAACCTCACTAAACGTTGGTTTTGTTTCTAACCAAGCTGGATCCAATTCAAACATTTTGATGAATGGGTTATTAAAGAATTCAACTTGTTTATTCGTGTTATAAATAATCACTGGCAAGGATATTACTTCCAAAATCTCATGAGTAGATTTTGCTAAATGACTGACTTCTTGTTGAAGTGTTTCTTGTTCGCTTAAATCATTGAGATATCCTAAAATGAAGCCCTTTTTCGTTATTGTTTCTGAAAACTCTACATAATGTCGTTCATTTTTTATCACAATATGAGATTTTTGACTTTGAGGTTGTTTTGTTTTTAAAACTTGTTCAGTTAAATCCGGTGCGCGCGCCCCTTGTTGCCATGATTTTAAAAGAATTTGATCAACGACGGCCTGATCAGGAGAAGTTTCTAGTGTGTTGGCATAGGCTTTGTTACAAAATAATAATTTTTTTTGAAGGTTTTTATACCAAATGGGTAACGGCACATTATCCAGAATATCTTTCATAATGTCACGTTCAGTGCGAAGTTCACCAATAATATCGCTATGAAGTTCAGCTTTTGACTTTTGGTGGGATATATTTCTAAACCAAAGTGTATAACACCAATCGTCTTTTATTCGTTTTGCGGATCCACTTATGTAAAAAAAACTTTCTTCTCCCGATGACTTGCATTCTTGTGTGTAGACTTCGCCACTGTGTGTAACTTTAAAGAACGCCTTATAATCAAATTGTTCAAATAGATATTTGATATATTTTGGTGACATCGGAGCGTTATGGGTTACTCCAAATTTTTTATATAATTCTGACGAGCAGCTTAAGATCTGTTCGTTTTTCCACCAAAGCGCCCATAAGTCAGACTGATTTTGCATCAAAATTTTAAGTTGTAGGTTGTGTCGCCTTAGATCATTTGATATAGTCTGAAGTTGCCGTAGTCTGTAAACTACACTGAAAAAACAAACAAAACAGCATGTAATAAAGACCCACAATAGAAGTTGAAACTCATGTGGTAAAAGAAGGTCATATATTTTTTCTATGAAATATGGCATTTTTTTATATATATTATATGGATTAGTATAGAAGACTTTTTAATTAGATGCAACGTATACACACTCAAATGTTTAGGATTGGGATTATTATATCATTATCGTTAAGTATATTAACGAACCCTATTTATTGTAAAAATCAAAAACCCAGTAAACCTGTTTATGCAGCCTTAGCCGTTGACGCCGAGACAGGTCAAATTTTATATCAACAAAATGCAGATATGATTACCCCCCCTGCCTCACTTACCAAAATAATGACCTTGTTAATGGTATTTGATGCGTTGGAACAGGGGAAATTACGATTAACGGATATGTTACCTATTTCAAGACATGCCGCGGCACAACTTCCTTGTAAGCTGGGGTTAAGAGCTGGATCATATATTTCTGTGAAAGATATTATTTTAGCGTGTGTAACAAAATCAGCCAATGATGCTGCTGTCGTTATTGCTGAGTTTTTGGCGGGGTCAGAACCTGCATTCGCAGATTACATGACGCAACGGGCTAGACATTTTGGTATGAAGAATACAACCTTTAAAACAGCATCTGGGATGCCAGCCATTGGACAACTTACCACGGCAAAGGATATGGCTCTTTTAGGAATCGTTACAAACAAGCATTATAAAAAATATTTTCATTTATTTAGCACGCGCGAGTTTTGTTATAATAATGCCTGTCACATTAATCATAACTATCGATTGTTAGCGCAAAAACACTTAAAGTTTGACGGGATTAAAACTGGGTTTGTGAATGCCTCTGGGTTTAATGTGATTGGTACGTATACCAATGAGGTGGGAAAAAGGGTCGTTGTGGTTGTTATGGGGGGACCGACACCCGCATGGCGAGATAAACGAGTTGTGGAAATTGCGCAACGCTTAAAAACAGTACGTCCTCAAAACTATGTTGCAGAAAAAACACCCACTAATCCTGAACCTAAACCGATGCTTGTCGCGCAAACTAGTCCTTCAGCAGATACTTCTTCGGTAGCATTAAATCAAAATCCAGATGATGATAGTGCTCCAATTCAAGAATATGCTCCCGCAAGTGCCGAATCTGGGAATTATTCGTTATTGTTAGGATATTATGGAAGTCAGCTGCGTGCAGAGACAGTTGCAAAGCAAGCCTTAATTCAATCAAAACTAGGGGTAAATAAGCCGATATCAACAAAACGCATCAGAGTTGGCAGTCGATACTTATATCAAGCCAGCATTGATAAGTTATCTAAAAAGCAAGTTGATCAGGCCTCCGCCGTTTTGAAATACTTTAATATTGATTCGTCAACAATTGAACAACCTTCTTAATAGAAAAGGGATATATGATGAGATTAGGGTTATGTTTGGTGTTTTTATTTCTGACGTCTTTGTCAGCAAAGGTTGAAAAAGATCTAAATTTTGCAGTGTTAAAAAAAGCTCATCACTGGTTAGTTTTAGTTGCTGAAGAAGAAAACTCAAGCAGTGATAAGCTTAAAGAGTGTACGGATCTTACAAACGTTGAGAATACCTGGGATACGTATAAAGATTTGATGAAGCAATCCGTTGTGTTAATCAGAAAATATCCCAGAAAAGTTGTCGACAAACTTTCGGAATTGTTGACGGTTGAAAATAAAGACATTTTACCGTTGGTTGCATTTTATATGTATACCACAGAACGAAAAGATAAAACCTTCCGTTACTATGATGCGTTTAAAGTGGTCGTTGTTCCTGCTAACCAAGAGAATCTTTGGGTTGCTTTGATTCCATTTACAGATACTGCTGGATCCAAGCAGAGTAATTATTCAGTGTTAATTATGGACTTAAATAACAATCGTATTTTGGTAAAAGATTAGTACTTCATGGGCAGAGCATTCTGATTGAGTTTAGTTTGAGTGACCCACTTAACAGTGGGGCCCACCTGAACATCGATGAAACTCCGAGGCCCACCTGAACATCGATGAAACTCCACTGCCCCCCCGCCACCACCTCAACATAATAACCAAGGTAACCATAAAAACTTGAGTTTTTACGATTAGTGAACAAATTAAGATTCCAACCTTGATCCATCTCGACTATACTATCACATAGTACTCTGTAATAATTTCGTCGTTGGTTATTACGCACCGACCTGGCTGTCGATGTATCTTGCCTACCTTTTTTCAACGTATCAGATAAAACTTAATGCTTTATGAATGAAATGAAGTTTTTTAAAAACCGCTTTAATCGTATTTTTGGTAAAAGATTAAAGACCAGATACAATAGAGTATCCGGCTGTTATCCATCCCTGAGTACCACCTTTGATAAAACATGTATTCTTAACATTATGTTCTGATAATTTATGACACGCCATAAATGAGCGACGATCAGACAAGCATATTACGTATATCGTTTCCTGAGTGCCTGCCCATTCTTTAATTTGATCGACAGATTCCGTTGGATAAGCCATAAGAGTGTCTAAGGGCATTGATATAGCTTGAGCCACATGCGCTAGGCGATATTCTTCGGGAGAGCGCACATCAATCACAACTAGATTGGGATTTTCTTGAATCAGTTGATGAAGTGTAAGTGTTTCAATGTGTTTCATATTTTATCTCTCAGTTTTGCTAAATGTAAAAGTTGAATATGTTTTAGGCAGTTTTTATGATCGGGTGTGAAGTCATTTTCAACCCACCACCGCTCAGTTGTTTTTAAAATTTCCCCCATGAGTGGACCTGGTGTAAATCCCAATTCTTGGAGGTCTCCGCCAGATACTGGAAATTTAGGTATGTCCATCGTATCAATTTGTCGAAGTTTTTCATTGCAATCATTTAAGGCTTCAACTGAGAAATTTTGAGTTGTAATTAGGTTCCGTATATAAACATCTTTATAAACAGATCGTCCAACAAGATAGAGCTCTTTTAAATTGATATCTTTTTGAATCGCAACCTTGAAAGCTTCATCCAATCGTTTTTGTAGGCTAATTGGAATGCAAATGTTGCGGTCAATTTGAAAGTGATTAATGCCACCTAAAAGCGCGTAAAATATATCGTTAAAATGATTATGAACCCAATGAATAGAGTGTTCTAATTTATTTAACGACCAATTAACCCGGCAGACTTGCAGCATTAGGTTTGAAGATATTAAAGCCTCTATTGCGTTGAGCGGATAATTTGATTTAACTATTTTTTGCAGTTCACTCCATTTTCGTTCTATGGAAACCATATGTAATTGAGATGCTAATTTTAAGCATGCTTTAAAAGCTTCTTCATCATATTTCGTGTTGGTAAACAAAGCCATAAATCTAAAAAAACGAACACTGCGCAGATAGTCTTCTTGGATTCGCTGTTCTGGGGCGCCGATGAACCGTAAATACTGGTTATTTAAATCTTCAATACCCTGCCCTGTTGGATCATAATATGTTCCATCCCAGTCTGCATATAGTGCATTGATCGTTAGGTCTCTGCGTGCAGCATCTTCAAACCAGTCTTTAGTATAACTAACAAGAGCTTTTCTGCCATCGGTTGCAACATCTTTGCGCAAGGATGTGATCTCATAAGGTTTGCAGTCTAAAATACACGTTACAGTTCCATACATAAGTCCAGAGGGGATGACTTGAATTTCTAATTCCAAGCAGACTGCGATCATTTCCCCCGGTGTGACGTCTACGGCTAGGTCAATATCGCAACGTTGATCAAAGCGATTCAAGAGAGCTTCTCGAACTGCGCCCCCGACTAGGCGTGCATTAATTTTTTTGGTTGCCAGTTTCTGTATAAACTGTCCTAACGCCGTGTGAGAGTCCCACGGTACAGTTGATAAGTGTCCAACTGGTGTCATGATTGTAATACGGTTAGAATATCCTTAATATGCGTTGACACACTGACGTTTGGCCAAACATGTGTTACTGTCCCCTGTTCATCAATTAAAAATGTAGCACGATTAATCCCAAAGTATTTTTTACCGAACATCGATTTTTCTGCCCAAACGCCATACAATTGACATACGGCACCCTCTTCATCGGCACCCAAAGGAAAGTTTAAACTAAATTTTTCTTTGAATTTCACATGGGTTGCTACTGAGTCTCTGGAAATTCCAATTACCTTGCAATTAAGTGTATTGAACTGTTGAATAGATTCCCTAAAATCGCAGGCTTCGGTAGTGCAACCTGGAGTGTTATCTTTTGGATAGAAATAAATAACGACTTTTTGCCCTAGATAATCCGATAGTTTTATATTGCTACCATCATCAATTTGAAGTGTAAAATTTGGGGCTTTTGTACCTGCTGATACCATTTGAGATCTCCTAAATAATTATATTTATTTTAAACAACAACTCGGATAAGAGCGTTTCGTTTTTTGCCGGCTGATACTTTTATAACGCGATCTTCAGGAATTGTAATCTGTAAATTTTCATCCTCAATCACAATATCTTGAATTTTGATGCCTTTGCCACGGATCAACCGTCGGGCTTCACCGTTGGATTCTGCCAGTCCTGCTGTTACAACAACTGAAAACGCTTGCAGAGCCCCACCTTCATCCATCGAAAGATCTTTTATGGGTAGGGATGTTTGCAAGATGGGGTTACCATCAGTATCTGTACCCGTGATGGTATAGGCTTTAGCATCCAGTTCAAATACTTTAGATGTCGTTTCATGAATGCCTGTCAGTGATTGATCTCCGCGAACAAGTTTGGTGACTTCGTCAGCCAAACGTTTTTTTACATCGTTGAGTTCTTGCCCTTTAAAGTGAGATAGGCTATCAATTTCGCTTAATGGCAAATCTGTAAACATTTTTAAAAATCTGATCACATCATCGTCATGAGTATTTCGCCAAAACTGCCAGAAATCATAATCGGACATTAAGTCTGCATTTAACCATACGGCTCCATTTTCAGTCTTGCCCATCTTGGCACCTGACGCTGTGGTTAACAGAGGCGTTGTTAACGCATATGCAGTTTTTTGAGAGGTTCGACGTACAAATTCAGCACCATTTAAAATGTTGGCCCATTGGTCAGATCCACCGATTTGTAAGACACAGTTAAAATTCTTATTCAAATGATAATAATCATAGGCCTGAAACAACATGTAATTAAATTCAAGGAAACTTAAAGGTAAGTTGTTTTCTAGACGTGTTTTAATGGTATCAAATGTCAACAAACGATTGACTGTGATGTGCGTTCCAAAGTCTCGTAAAAAATCTAGATAAGCGAGTTTATTTAACCATTCTGCATTATCCAGCATAATGGCGTTGTTG
This sequence comes from Candidatus Paracaedibacteraceae bacterium UBA6184, assembly GCA_002422845.1. Classification (GTDB taxonomy): domain Bacteria; phylum Pseudomonadota; class Alphaproteobacteria; order UBA6184; family UBA6184; genus Bodonicaedibacter. Next base: position 12,196 of record DITM01000039.1, on the reverse strand, counting down.
CCCCCAGGTCCAAACTGTAAAAAGTGTTGAAATACAGATTGAATCGATGCCATATTTTCTTTGATCTGTTCATCCGACAGGATCTTGCGCATTTCATTCTTAAACGATGGATCCCCAATGCGAGCGGTTGCTCCCCCCATAATTACAATGGGTTTATGACCTTTGCGTTGCAACAAACGTAGTAACATAATCGGAACCATGTGCCCGACATGTAAGCTGGTTGCTGTTGGATCAAACCCGGCATAAGCAACGATGCGCCCTTGACTCATAATTGCATCAAGACCGTCTAAGTCTGATGATTGATGGATAAATCCTCGTGCTTGAGCTTCAACTAAAAAGTCAGAAATAAGTGTCACAATGTGCCTCGCTTGGTTTGAATATAACGTGTTGTAATATCGGTGAGTTGGTCTAATTTTCCTGCAAAAAAGTGATCTGCTCCGTCGATCATATGGCATTCAACCCCAATTTCTGATATGCGAGAGATCTTTTCTGCTAATTCCTTTGTCGAGGATGGGTTCACAATAGTATCAGTGGTTCCTTGCACAAATAGCCCCTCTCGATCCATGGGTAACATAAAGCTGAAATCATAGACATTGACGGGAGGTGCAGCACAGATAAACTGCTGTATATCTGGATTTTTCTTCAATAATTGAAGTGCGACCCATGAACCAAATGAAAATCCCGAAATCCATATTTCGGAAGTCTTTGGAAAGGTTGATCTCATCCAGTTGAGTACATAAATACCGTCACGAAGTTCACCTTCACCAAAGTCAAAATGCCCAGTGGACTGCCCTACTCCGCGAAAATTGAATCGAGCCACATGAAATCCTTGTTCAACAAATAGCTGGTACAATGTATATACAACCTTATTATTCATTGTTCCGCCATGTTCTGGGTGTGGGTGCAAAATCAACGCCATAGGCGCATCAGGATGAGTCGCTTCATGATAGCGAATCTCGAGTTCACCTTCGGGTGTATTTAATAATAATGCAGGCATAAAGTATACTCACGAATAAATTTAGGATATTTTAACCAGATATTAACCAGATTCACGCTAATAATCAAATATTGAATAAAATAAGAATAATAAAATGAAATCAATTTGTGTATATACGGGGGCTAGTTTAAGCATCCCCGAAGAGTATCATGCTGAAGCGCGTGAAGTGGGGCGCATTATTGCCGCCACAAACTATCAGTTGGTCTATGGTGGGGGTAGCACCGGTTTAATGGGAACAGTGTCTAGTTCAGTCATGGACAATGGTGGAAAAGTTCTGGGCATTACAACGAAGCAATTAGCGGAAATTGAACAGATCAATACTAAAATTTCAGAAGCTCGCATTGTTGAAAACATGCATTTGCGTAAAAGCATGATGTTTGAGAACAGTGATATTTTCCTAATATTACCCGGTGGTTACGGAACATTAGATGAATTCTTTGAAATCGTTACGTGGAAACAGCTGCAAATTCATGCAAATCCAGTGCTGATTTATAATCACAATGGATATTGGGATCCCCTAAAAGCATTGTTTGAAGCAATGAAGAAAGAAGGGTTTATTAAACAACATCACATTGATATGGTGGTATTTGTGAATAATTCCCAAGAATTGGTAACTTTACTTCAAAACTTTAAAGTGGCATAATCCAGCTATATTTACTGGGGTGTGCATGTTACGTATTCATACTATTTTTCAACGGTTGCAGAATCATATTGAGATTCCGGAAACTGAATTAAACTATACCAATCCGTATACACTTTTGGTGGCGGTTGTTCTGTCTGCTCAAAGTACAGATAAGGGCGTGAATAAAGCTACTGAAAGATTATTTGAGATCATTTCAACACCAGCGCAAATGATTGAGCTTGGCGTTGATGGGTTAAAAGAATATATCAAAACCATAGGCTTGTTTAATACAAAGTCTGCAAATGTTATCAAGTTAAGCCATGAGCTGATTGATCGATATAACAGCACCGTTCCAGGGAATCGAGAGGATCTGATTACATTGCCTGGCGTTGGACGCAAAACTGCCAATGTAGTGCTGAACGTTATTTTTGATCAACCGACGATTCCAGTGGATACCCACGTTGCGCGGGTTTCTAATCGGTTGGGATTATCGTCTGCAACAAATCCCGATAAAATCGAAGCTGAGTTAGAACGAATTATTCCTACTGAGTTTTTAAAAGATGCCCATCATTTATTGGTGCTTCATGGGCGATATACATGTGTGGCCAGAAAACCAAAATGTGCTGACTGTGTTGTGAGTGAATTGTGCGATTTCAAACCAGCCTAAGTGCAGTTGATAACCTGCGAGTTCATACGTCTGTAATGATCCCTGCCCCATCACATTAGATTCGACTTATCCAAGTGCGGATTACACTTCTAACTTCAAAGTATATCTGTCCAATTTCATTCTGCAGTGTTAATATAGTATAAACTTTTTTCGTTTAATCTTAATAAAAACAATTATTACAATAATAAGGGATTAATGCAGTGGAATCAAAATTCAAAAAAATATTATTACAATCAACCGTTTTTACCTGTTTAAGCTCTGGTGTTACCGTCACGATGGCTGATGTGTTGCCTCTTAATAGAGAAACAACTGTAGGTGACGGGTATATAACTCATCATAACGCAAACTTTGTAGACTTAGCTGATGATAATCCTGTTATGAAGGCAATTAAAGAACAGCAACAAGCCCATCGTGCAACAATTATGGCTGATGTAGTATTAATGCTGAGTGCAGTTACAGATGCTACTGTTAAAGGAAACTTGACTAATCTTCAAAATATGATTGCGGCGGCATTAACTGCGGATGCTGATGCGATTAACGATATTGAAGAAAGGCATGGAGCAAAATCTGACACTGACACTGTTGAAACATTTAAAGACAAAGCAAACCTTTATAAGGGGGCAATAACAAAAACAGATGCGATGTTCGGTGCTGAAAGTGATATAAAACCTGCGTTTAATCCCACCGAAAATATAACCCGAGCAGAAGCAGCTGTGATGATCGCCAGAATGCACGGTTATAAGGATTCGGATGCATCAAGCTATACATCAAGTTCTTTTACAGATGTGTCTGCAGATAATGCTGCGGCACCCTATATTTATTACCTAAAGAGTAAAGGTATTGTTAATGGTGCTTCGCCGACTGCATTTAATCCTACGGGGATTGTTACTAAAGCAGCAATGGCAGTGATGATAGCTAAAGCGCATGGTTATACTGCTGATTATACATCAACTACAGATGTAGGCACATCACCAGATTGGGCTACACCCTATATTCAGTATGCTGTTGATAAGGGGTTTATGGATACAAGTACTGATTATAATGACAATATGACCAGAGCAGACGTTACAACAATGATAGCTAAGGCAGATGGTTATACTGATACGTACGTACCCACTGATAATCTTTTCAGCGATGTGACTGCATCAAATTCTGCGGCACCCTATATTAGTTATTTAGCTGATAAGGATATTATTAGAGTTAAACGTTCTAATCTCAGTGCAGATAATCAACATTATCGTTTGGCATATTTTTTAATGCTGAAACTAAAACCCTGGTTAGACAAAGAATATAAAAACGATCCCATTGAGGTTGATGAGTTATTAAAAAACCATATTCCAACGTATTATCCAGAATGGATTTCAACCCCAATTTTAGAAAAGAGCTTAGAGCTAAAGCTTCAGGAGAATACAGTCGCTACAATACCCTCAGTTACAGTCAATCTACCTGTTGCTAAAACGCTGACAGGAGCTGAGAAAATATTTAAGTATGATGCTGTGTTGCGTACGGGCACAGAAATAGAAGGAGCTACGCCTAGCCTTTTAACAGACGGAAAATCACTTACTGTGGGTGGAATCACAGAATATGGTGTGTACTATGTTGAAATACAAAAAGATCCAGCAGATTCAAACAGTCCAAAGCACAAATATTATTTTTCAGTAGATCAAACAACAACAGATCAATTTATTTATGGTAACACTGTAGAAATTAAGTCTATCCCCAGTGAAGGATTAAAAACGTTATCAATTAAGCCAAATCTTACACTGAAATTAGATGGTGTACTAGTCGATAAAGATACATACACTGCAAGTTTGGACGGTGGTACAACATGGGAAAAACTATCACTATTATCTTCTGAATCTTTTTTAAAATCAGATCAAACAATCCAGTTTAAAGGACTTTCGGTAGGAAATTATACGTTTGAGGTTTCTGCACCTGAAACTGCTCCTGCACGATTTTCAACTAAAAGCGCATCATTTACTGTGGTGCAAAAAATTATTTCGCCAAAGGCTACGGCAGCAAATAGAACATATGTAGCAACGGATAAGTCTGCAACAGCAACGTTAGGCAGTTTTACAAACGCTAACCTTGTAAAAGTAAATGATGCTACATTTGATGATGCCAGTGCAGGCGCCAACAAAGAAGTTACAGTTAATGTTAGTTATGTTGACACGGTTTTACTAGAAGATCGCAAGAATTATACTTTAGTGCCGCAATCAAGTACAACAGCAAATATTACTCAAGCAGCGGCGGCTCCTCCTCCTCTTACTGGTGGTGGTACTCCTACTCCTACTGGTGGGGGTACTACTTCATCAATAGAATTTGTAGAAATAATAAAAAATACTACAAGTCCTTATTTAAAAGCAACGGGAACTGTAGAAAATATAGCACCAGGGACTTATAACGTTTCAATTAGATCTACTAACAATACAACAGCGACTGGAACAATTGTTGTTGATGATGAAGGAAATTTTTATGTTTCACTAAGTGGATTAACGTTTGATGCTGTGGGTGAATCTGTCACAGCTACAATTACTACTGCAGGTCCTTACAAAGATGTGACCGTTACATTTACTACACCTACTATTGGGGCAGGTTTTAGTGCTGCTTTTGATGGTTCTGGAACAGTAACCTTTACGGTTCCAACTGCTTTTAATGGAATAACACCCGCAGTTACAGCTAAAACAGGTAATGCAGTGACTGGATATTCAGGCGCAACTGCAGTCTCGGGTGGTCAGTTTACAAAAAATTATACCACAGATACTGTTGGCTCGTTTATACCAAAAGGTAGGATAGATATGCTTGGAACCAATTTTACATTTGCTGCTGGTAGAGTAACTTCGACCCGTTCAAGCATTCCTTATAACTTTACTTTAAACGCATATAGCAACAGTGATCCGATGACTGCTTCTGATGTGACGATCGCTGATCAAGCTGGATTGATTGCAGATGGAACAGTAGTAACCAACGTAGTACTCCATGATACAGTGGATGACCTAGATATAACCGTTAACTCCGTAGATAATTTTGGTGGTTATGCATTTGTTATTCATCTTGATTCGGGCAAAACTTTAGAAAACCAGACAGAAATTAGTTTCGAAATTTCTGGCCAGAAGTATAGCGTAGTTTATGGTGCAGGTTAACATCTTAAATTAAATGTGGTTATAAATGAATACAGTTAAAAACATAATCAGGGGAGCAGGGGGTATTACCTGCGTCCTGGTGTTGGCCGTTCAGATTGGTGGGTGTTCTGGAAAATGCCCCTGTGCGAATAAGGCGATACACCGATCAGACCTTAAGTTAAAAACAGATAAAGTTGGCGCCGAAAACCGCCAAAACAATGAAAAAATAACTGATTTATCTGTCACTGAAAAATAAAATACTGTATAATTACAGGTATTAACAAAGGATAATAAAAATGAAAAAAATAACGTTTAAACATATTGGGTTAATTACAGCATCGCTTTTGTTTGCTGTGCAGATTGGTGGATGTAGTAACGATTGTCCTTATGATGATTTAGTTGATAAAATTAAAACCGCTAAAGACACTGCAGCAAGCGAAGCCGCTAAAGCAAAAACTGCTTTTGCCGGGATAAAAACAGCTGCAACATGTGAAGATGCTAAAACATTCGGAACACAGGCTAGAACTTCTGCAACTCTGGCTAGAACTTCTGCAACAGAAGCTCAACTTGCTCAAGACAATCTGAATACACTTGACTAAGAGACAGCACCTGAAAAAGCGACTAAACAGAACTAAGGACAGAAAAAATGAATAAAAAAAATAAACTTGCATTAAAAAATGGGTTGTTAATTTCTAGTGCCCTTTTAGCTGCCATTCAAATCACTGGATGTAGCTGTGATTATGATACAAAAGACGAAGCTATAAACGCCGGAAAAGATATGGTTTCGGAAGCGTCTCAAGCTGCCCTGGATGCTGAAAAAACAGCAGCAGAAGCTGAAGAGGCCGTCATTAACAAATGTATGAATTCATCTCCTGCTGGTGACGGCAACTCTAATACAGGAATCCTTGTTGGCGGTACCCTCGCTGGGGTAGGAGCAGCTGTTGCTGTTGCAAATAGTGGTTCTTCTGGAACATCAACTCAATTGCCAACCAAGTTTGTGGATAAACAATACTATGTCTATCATCCAACTGCGCCAGAAAAGAAAGAAGGCGACAAAGAACAAAACATTGTTGGGCTTGATAACCTTTCATATCTTCGGGATGTTTTGCATGCTAGCGATAACGTAGAACACATGGGGGAACACACTAACGAAGCCCATTCTTTAGAAGAACGCGGTCACACATTTGAACAAGCTTCTATTGGCAATGATACTTACAATGTAGTATATTTGGATGCTATTGGCATGGATGCGACAAAACCTCAGGAAGCATATCTGGATAGCACTGTTAGCATATCTACACTGTATCTAAAAAATACATCGCTTCAAATAAAACCATCTGCGATCTTGTTTACTGATGTATTGCGCGTTGAAAATGGAATATTAACTACTGAGGGTATTCTGCGTGTGGGTTCATTTTATTTAGGGGACGATGCAGAATGTAAAAGCGGTGAGCGTTTAGGATTCAATACTAAATCAAATTCTAGGCTTGTTAAATATATCACAACTCAAGCTCCTGGCCGTTATCCCGAAATGGAGTATGGTAAATTTGATATACATGGAAAAATAGATAGGTTATATGTGGCGCCGGGTATGAAAGTTCATTTAGCGCCAGCAAATAACACAACATCTCAGGTAACAAATCAATTAACCCACAGTGGGGGTACCATCGTTATATCTACATCAAAACCCACAAAGGTTAAAAACTATACGGTTTCGACTGCTTCTACGCTTACAGTGAACTGGGATAACGAAAATACCTTAAACAGCTTGGATTCGGCGAAAGAGGCAGCTAAAAAGGCTTCTGAAGCAGCAGCTGCTGCTGTTAATACTGCTAAGGATGCTGTTTATGCAGCTGTTGATGTTAAAACTAAAGCTAAAGCTGAAGCTGATACTAAAGCTAAGGCTGAAGCTGAAGCTAAAACTGCATATGATAATGATCCTGGTCTTGTAAGTGATCTTTATAGTACTTATTTAAAAGCTAAAGGTGACTCTGAAAAAGCTAAAAACGATTTTAATGCTGCTGATGCTTCTCTTACTGCTGCTGCTGCGAATGGAGAGTACGCTTCGTATGCGGCTGATTCGGCTGATGCTTTTTTAAATGAAGCAAATGCTACATGGGATGTAACTGCTGCTTGGAATGCTGCAAATAAAGCCCAGGACAAAGCAGCTGAGGCATATCAATTAGCTGGGGATAAAGATAATGAAAAAAAGATGATCCAGCAAAAAATGTTAAAATTTGTAATCGCTATGACGGTTACAGACGCTTGTAGTCTTGGAAAAGATTTTTTAACCTTAGCTATTAATAATCTTCCAAATGCTTTATTAAAAAAAGACGCAAGCTTTGTAATTCTTTCTGCCAAAACTCTTAATGGCAGTATTAAAACCCAATCACAAGACTTAGCTGGAGGAAAGTTTGAATTTAAACTAGACAACAATGCTTTAACCGTAACCTGTACACAAGCAACAACCTCTGTTGCTGCGGCTACTGGAATATCAGCCAGTTTGTCTGCTGATATTTTAGGCAAATCTGATGGAGCCGTTAAAGGTCGTTTTGCTGCTTTGGAAATTCCAGATGCTGTAACTGCCCTTGATACTGCAGTTTCTGATCGCTTCTTATCCGACGTTGCAGTGGCGCCTTTGTCGTATTTCAGTATTCATGAACAAGCGCAGACTGTCGGTGGATGGAGTTTTGTGGATGAGTCGTCTGAGTCAATCCTGACCAGCATGGGCGTTAATGCCGGGGCTGCAAAGGTTGGAATCAGCGTTTCAACCCCATCTGTTCAAACGCCAGCTGCAGCACCGACTGTGGGTGCGCACGTATTCAGCAATGGTGTGTTTATGGATGCATTCTATACTGGTGATACGCAGACATTTGGGTCTAAGTTCGGATACCAAAAGGGTATGTTTTTGATGGATGTTAGTTACATGTACGATCAACGTCAGGGTGTTTCTGACGATAATTCAATGGGACGTATTGAAGCCAATAACGTTAATCAACACCGCATTTTATTAAATGTAGGCTTAAATAAACGCATTGAAAGCATCGACCTTTCTGCCACTGCATTTGCCGAAGCCTTGCGTGCTGCACAAGGGTACGATCTTTTAATCAATGATGAAAAATTCCATATAGACGGCCATGGTTTTGATCGTCACTGTGGGTTACAACTGCAAGCAAAAGCTAATTTAGCGGCGGGCTTTATCTCTGGTGCCTTTGGTCTATCAGGATCACCCTCCAAGATTGAACCGACAACCAGCGTAAGCTTTAGCTTGTCTTACTAAACAACAACAAAAACCACTTATTTAGACGTTAAATCTTATGAGTGGTTTTTTTCTAGTTCTGGACTTGATCATAGAAACCCCTCCAATTTATAGTAATAACTGGTTACTCGTATCTATAAACTATTGCTTGCAAAAATGAAATATCGGTTGCAAAAGCTATGCATTTTTTGCACAATGCAAGTTAATATCAAATAACATTAAAATAAATACGTTAAATCTTGGAGAAAGCATGAACACAGTTCATTCTAAATTATTAATTATTGGTGCAGGCCCTGCGGGTTATACGGCCGCTATTTATGCAGCGCGAGCTAATTTAAATCCTATTCTAGTCACTGGAATGCAACCCGGTGGGCAATTAACGATTACAACGGATGTTGAAAATTATCCTGGTTTTTCTGATGTAATTCAAGGCCCTTGGTTAATGGAACAAATGCGATTGCAGGCGGAACATATGGGAACTCAGATCATATATGATTATATTGTAAAAGTTGATTTTTCAAAACGCCCCTTTACATGTTATGGCGAAAACACCACGTTTACTGTGGATGCAGTGATCATTGCAACGGGTGCTGAGGCTAAGTGGCTTGGGATTCCGTCTGAAACAACATACCGAGGGTTTGGTGTGTCTGCCTGTGCAACGTGTGATGGTTTTTTCTTTAAAAAGAAACCTGTTGCCGTTATTGGTGGTGGAAATAGCGCAGTCGAAGAGGCTTTGTACCTTTCAAATATAGCAAGCCATGTTACGTTAGTGCATCGGCGTGATACATTGAGGTCTGAAAAAGTATTACAAGATCGTCTGTTTGCAAATCCCAAAATTAGCATCATTTGGAATCATGAAGTGGATGAAATTCTGGGATCTAAAGAATCGGGAGTTACGGGTCTGCGATTAAAATCAACTCAAGATCCGACGTCGATGCAGACGATTGATGTTGACGGAATCTTTATCGCCATAGGGCATTCTCCAAAAACGGATGTGTTTAAAGGGCATGTAGATTTAGATGAGTCTGGGTATATGTTAACGTCAAAAGGTGAAACCACGACTAATATTCCGGGGGTATTTGCGGCTGGAGACGTTCAAGACAAGATATATCGTCAAGCTGTAACGGCAGCAGGTCAAGGCTGTATGGCAGCGTTAGACGCTGAAGAATTTTTAACACGCAACTAATAAAGTTTTGGGAGACGCATTATGGTTGATATTCGTTTATTAAGTACGAAAGTAGATTGGGATAAGTTGAGAATTTTCAACCATGTTGCATGGTCGGGTTCTTTAACGAAAGCCTCTGAAAAATTGGCATTATCTCAATCTGCGGTTAGTCGTCAAATTTCTGCATTGGAAAGCATGATGGGATGCCGTTTATTTAGACGTCATCCGCGAGGTTTGATGTTGACTGAACAAGGCGATATTTTATTTGAAACGACTCAAGAAATTTTTGGGCGTATTTCCAATACATTGTCGATCTTAAAAGATACGAAAGATATGGCGGCGGGACATTTGCGTCTTGCAACGACTCAAACGTTTGCGAATTTTTGGCTGGCGCCACGGATTCATAAATTTTTATCACTGTATCCTGAGGTTCGGATTACTCAAACTATTTCTGATGATGATACCAACCTGTTACAAGAAGGTGCAGACCTTGCCATTAAGCCGATGCCTTCGGCTCAGTTGCGGATGATTCAGCGCCCCCTAATGACGTTTTCAAGAGGCATTTATGCCAGTGAAACATATCTTGAAAAAAATGGGGAGCCTCAAAAATTAGAAGAGCTTAATCATCATAAATTAATCGTATTTGGAGAAGATGCTAATTCATTAGATAATACCAATATCTTGTTGTACCTTGGATTGAACGAGGATTCTCCCCGAAGAGTTCCCTATTTTTCAGTTAACAGTAATTTCGCGATTGCAACGGCTGTTGCAAATCATGTTGGAATTGGAATGTTAGATGAATACATTGCAGCAGATTATCCATTCTTGCGACGGATTTTGCCGACAGTAAAACTACCCGAAATAACCTATTATTTAGTGTATCCAGAAGAATTGCGTCGGTCGAAAAAAATTGCAGCCTTGCGTGATTTTATTATGGAGAATGTATAGTCCGATCATGCCCTATCAATTCTCACAACTAAAGCTATCGCTAATTACATTCACTTTAATTTTTGGAAGTGTTGTTGTTAATTCATCTATGGATATGCATGCACCCGTATTGCCAGAAATCGGAGCATTTTTTAATACGACTGAAACGTTAACTCAATGGACTGTCAGTAGCTTTTTTCTAGGAACTGCCATTGCAGCATTGTTTTATGGACCGTTGGCAGATTGCTATGGTCGGAAACGATTGTTATTAATTGGCATTAGCTTTTTTGCGTGTGCATCAATTTGGTGTGCAGTGGCTCATGATATATATGAATTGATTATTGCCCGATTCTTTCAAGGAGTCGGTGGTGTTGCGTCGTCAGTCATTTGGTTGACGATCATTAAAGATATTTTTAAAGGCAAAGATAGCGTTCGCACTTTAAATGTTTTTAATATTACCATTTCAATATCATTATCAGCAGCCCCTATTGCAGGGAGTATCATTGCTGATTATTTTGGTTGGCGCGGTATTTTTGCGGTGTTAAGTATTTTTGGGATGATTCAAGTTATATTAATTGCATTCATTATTCCAGAGACGCTTAAGCAAAGAGAAGAGCAGGCCATTTCAGTCTTTCGTGCGTTTACCCATTACAAAGTCTTGTTTTCTAATCGCGTATTTTTGGTGTTTGCAGTGTTAAACGGGATGATTCATGGGTTGCATGTGGCGCAGATTCCTTTGTTGTCTATTCACTTGCAAGAGGTCATGAATATGAGCCGGGAAAGCTTTGCCCTTTATCAATTCATCCCAACGTTTTTTTATGCTATTTCTGCTGCCTTTGTGCGTCAATATGTTAAAGACAGTGGGTTATATGCGACCATCCGTATTGGCATGATTTTGATTTTAGGCTATGTAGTAAGCTTGTTAATTGTTCAAGGTTTCTTTTCAGACTCTGTTAATTGGATGGTTTTGACCTATTGTATTTATACGGTTTGCTGTCCTTTTATCGCAACTGTTGTTACCACCAAAGCAATGGAAATATTCCATACGATGGGGGGGACGTCATCTTCAGCAGTCACCTCTATCCGACAACTTATGGCGTCGTTTATAACGTTTTCGGCAGCAGCAGTTTATAATAAAACATTTCAATCCATCACCATTGTATTGATTGCATTCGTGTCTTTGATTATCGTTGCGTTCCTTACTCACCGAAAAGAGATTGAAGCGCATTGATGCTGTCCTTCGCTTAAAGGGATCGGCAGACTTAGGAGCCCTTGCGACGGTCTGCCGGGTGGGNNAAGGGAGCGTGCCTATTTAGAGCTTCTGTGTATCCCAACACACCATCACGTTGCTTAAATTTATTGTATCTATTGAACGAATCTAGTATAATGTCGATATATTGCGGCCGTGGCGAAACTGGTAGACGCGCAGCGTTGAGG
>DITM01000031.1 GCA_002422845.1 Candidatus Paracaedibacteraceae bacterium UBA6184 | reverse complement strand
AGCTTTTTCGCAATTCTAGTTATTATTCTACAAAGTGTTTTTGAAGTGTCAAGAACAATGTATGTTTAATTAAAATCCAAGTTTCTTAAATAACTCTGATGCTCTGTCAGAATATTTAGATCCAAGAGCTTTTAATTCATATGTTGCCGGAAAAATATGATGGGTTTTTGCATCTTTATGATTAGCAGTTTGTTCAATAAGCTTAGCAGCTTTGTCATGATAATTGGTGCGTTCTTCAGATCCTTCAGGATGGCTAAATCCAAGATTTCGTAATTTAAGTGATGTCAGTTGAATCTCTCTTGGTGTAGCGCCATGACGATTTGCAAATTGTTCATAGAGCCCTGCAGCTCTGTCATGATAGTTAGTACGTTCATCAGATCTTTCTGGATATTTATATCCAAGAACACCGAGTTCATATGCAGCAATAAGAATCTCATTTGGTGTTATGTTTTTATGATTAGCTGCTTGTTCAAAAAGTTTAGCAGCTTTTGTATGATGTTTGGCACGTTCATTAGATCTTTGAGGATAGATCGATCCAAACGTGCTTAATATGCGTGCGGCCAATCGAATCTCAGTGGGTGTTGCATTGGGTAATAGACCTTTTAGTAGGTTTTTTTCATCGTTAGAGTATGTTGAATTGTTGTTAATCGTAGCAGCGAGAGCTGTGTATTCATCAGTTGTCATCGTTGGGTGTTGATCCCATAATGAATTCAGATCCTTATCAAAAAGAGTGCTTGCCTTAATCACCCCCACAAGACGCTTGTGTAGAAGCAGTGTGATTCGATTTAGATATTACAGCGACCCTAGTTTTTGACTGATCAACAGGTACCAAGGGAGCATCAAATTCTGAACCAAAGGCGGTGGGTAAGGTCAGTACGGTTGTGATTAGCAATGATTGAAGTGTATGTTTCATGATGAAGTCCTATTATAGTTTATATATAGCGATATATTATGAAACTTGTCAAAAAGTCAAATGAATATGTTCTTTGAAGATGAGAGAGAGGGAGGATGGTTCAGGCAAATCCCGCTGCGATTTGATGACGGTAAGTTCCATCTTGCAACACGTGTCGAGAAGGGGATCAGATCAACCTAATGGATGCAGAGTCACGTTGCCAGAGTCACGCTGCCCTGAGGTGCCAAAACCCTGGGGGTTTTATAAGATTCTGCTAATGAGGAGTAGTGTCGTTCTGCTAATAGAGCCAGTAATTTAAATAAATTTTCTTTCATATCCCATCCTCCTCGTGTAAAAATATTAGTAAAGGTTAACAAAGGTGTTTAGAGTGCTTAGAAATCAGTTATTAGTTGGAACAATGTATTTAGCGACAATGTTCAGCGGCGTGTATGCTGCAGATGAAACAAAAGACGTCAAAAAAACAGATGTTGAAAATGCTAAAAAAGAAACCCCCTTGGACGCTTCGGCGAGTCCAGCGAGCAAAATTAATGTTAGACGCAACATAGAATTATTGGATTTTTTACAAAAAGCATATGATGGGAATCCAGAGTTATTGAGTGCTAGATATGCTCGTAATGCAAAAGAAGCAGAGATGATGGCTGTGATGTCGAAGTTTGGACCGAGGGTTACTTTATCGGCAACAGCGGGTCATGATAAAAACCGCCCCGCTTCTCCGGAAGATGCAAAGAACAAAAACTTTGGTGAAAATCTTGAGTGGCTTAAAGACACCAATTATGAAGTTAGAGGGCAAGTTTCTGCAGGCATCAATTTATTTCATTTTGGATCTGATACGTTTGCAATGATGAGTGCGGCTGCGAAACAAGATGCTTATGACATGGAACAATTTGGTAGGATTCAGAAATTTATTTTGGATGCCGTCGAGGCCTATGTCAATGTGTTGAAGGGACGTCAATCGTTGGATGTATATACAAAATTTGAACGTCAAGCGCGCCATAACTTTGAACGTGTGCAGACAGAGTATGTAGTGGGTTCGTCGACGCGCACCAACGTTCTGACAGCAAAAGCAGAATTAGCCCAAGCAACCAGTAACCGTATGAAGTCACAAACAGACTTAATCAACGCAGAGCAAGCGTATATTGAGATGGCGGGCGAACCTGCCGGTGAATTGGTGTATCCCAAAAACAATCTAACATTGCCAACAACGTTAGATGAGTGTATGAAAATTGCTGAAGAAAAAAGCATCAATTTGCGTGGGGCTGCGGCGAACTTAAGAGCAGCGCGACATGGGCTTGCATCCGCAGTGACGGGTACATTGCCATCGATCGATCTGTATGCTCAATATGACACATCCTTAAAAGATGAAGATAAGGATAAAGGCGGTAGTGGTAGTGTTGGAATCAAATTCTCGTATGAATTGTTTTCAAATTCTGGTCAAGGATCGCATATATCCCAAATCAAACAAGCAACGAATGCCAAAACGTCTGCGGATTATGGTCATGAACATGCTCGTAACGCTATGGTAAAAGAAGTTAAAGCGGCTTGGCATGGACTAAAAACAGCTGAGTCTCAACGGTCTCAAGCAGAGCTTGGGGTTGACGCTGCTCGTAACGCGTATGAGGGGGCGATAGAAGAATTCCGTCTGGGGCAACGTGCGTACCTTGATTTATTAAAAGTACAAGAATCGCTGTTAAAAGCAGAGTTAAACCACTTAGAAGGTATTAAAGCTGAGATTTTAGGACGATATAAATTATTGGCAGCGACTGGAACCTTAACGCCAAGTGCTATTGGATTAGTGATTAATTCGCGCGATGATGAATATAGCGTAGAAGGATAATAAAATATGATAGATGATACGAAAACATCTAACCGACATGAACACGAACTAAGTATGGACGAGATTTTATCGTCCATACGGAATATTATCACAGAAGATCAAGAGACAAAGCCTGAGCTGCGTCGTATATTTCCAGAGGATTCTACAACAAATCCATCAGGCGCACGGATGATGGAGGATCTGCCCAAATTTGATCAAGATGAGTTTGTGTTGCCTAATTTTAAAGCAGAGGAATTAAAAGAGCGCAAGCTTGAAGAACGAGTGCAAAAGCAATCAATTTTTCCGGATGAAGAGTTTAATTTGAATCAACGCAATGAGCGATCGTTTAAGGAAGCGACGGATCCTTACTATAAACGTGAGCAATTTACCCGTGAAGCCAGTTCAAATGAAGATCGAATTTCAAAAGCGTTAAAAGGTATTGTGGATTCATATGTTCAGAATAATATGCCTGAGGCGCGAAAAGAAGAGCCTGTAGCCTCATTTGAGACATACCATAGGTCAACGGGGCGATTAACGGAGACCATCAGCTCAGTGGTCGAAAAAGCCATGCTGGTGCGTGCTGAAGAATGGATACATAAAAACCTGCCGGGGATTTTAGAAAAGGCGATTCTTAGGGAGATAGAAAGAATTATTAATCAGATGAAGTTATAAGTATTAACCTTAAATTAATCTTTATTGGCTTTTATTATAGTATAAGAACAAAAATAAAAATAAAGGAGCCTCTTACGATGCGAGTGTTGTTAATTGAAGACGATCCGAATGTTTCTAAAAGTGTTGAGCTGATGTTGCAGTCGACGAATATTGTCTGTGACGTCACAAATTTAGGAGAAGAAGGTATCGAAATTTCCAAGTTATACGACTATGATATTATCATCTTGGATCTAATGTTGCCTGATATGGATGGCTTTGACGTTATTAAACGTTTGAGAAATGCTTCCATAAAGACGCCAATTCTAATTTTATCTGGGTTAACAGAAACTGATGATAAAATTAAAGGTTTTGGTATTGGAGCCGATGATTATCTTACGAAACCCTTTAATAAAAATGAATTAACTGCACGTATCAATGCAATTGTTCGTCGTGCACGTGGTCATGCAGACGCGACAATTAAAATTGGACGTTTAGTGATTAATTTACAATCTCATACGGCAGAAGTCGATGGTGAGGGGATTCCTTTAACGTCCAAAGAATATGCAATTTTGGAATTGCTGGCAATGCGTAAAGGGTCAACGCTGACTAAAGAGATGTTTTTAAATCATCTGTACGGTGGTTTGGATGAGCCTGAATTAAAAATCATTGATGTTTTTGTGTGTAAGCTTCGTAAAAAACTATCAAAAGCCTTAAATGGAGATTGTTGTATTGAAACCATTTGGGGACGCGGATATGTATTGCGTGGACCACAACAAGGTGAATCGGACAATAGTATATCTGCCGCTTGATTTCAAGCGGCATGAATCTGGTTTAAAATATAGAAAGGGACTTCGTTATTAATCTCTTTCTATAGCGCGCCGCGCAAAACTTGGGAGGGTGTTCCCGAGATGGATAGCGGCAAATAAATTCCATACATATTGAGCAGTGCGATCCGAAGGAAAAATCCCGTAACACTTGGTTGTTTGCGGCTGAGATAGGGATTTTTAGCACTGCGCTTTTATGTAATAAAGTTGGTTGCAAGGCATAGATGAAAAAAACAAGAATAGCTTTATATTTTGTGCTGTGCATCCTTGTTTTATATAACATTGTAGGCTATGGCGTTAGGCTTTTCTTGGAACCAAAGCTGCTGAGTGCTGAGGCAGAGTATCAATTATACATTCACTTATCATCCACCGTTCACGATTTTCCATCGGCCAATCCTGTGTCATTAAGCGTATATTTTAATTCCAATGTTTGGGATGTCGATCAAGGATTGAGAGCGGCCGCAGATGATGCCAAAATTTCATCAGTCTTAATTCATTTAGATAATGTTCGTTTGACGGTCTCTCAATCTGAAGCGATAGGCGAAGCGATTAAATATGTTAGATCTAAAGGTAAGAAAGTCATATGTTATGCTGCTTCGTTTGATCCTTTAAATGGCGGCGTAGTAGCATATTTATTAGCATCGTATTGTGACGTTATTCAATTGCAACGATTGGGATATGTAGCGTTGGATAGACTGATAATTGACGATATTTGGGATGAGGATTATGTTGATACAACTGAGGCAGAACTAAACAAAATAGATGCAGCTGTAAATATCATGATTAGGGCAAATCGAAATTCAAATCTGAAAGAGTTGCCAGTTAACATTAAGCCTAATATTGATACACAAGCATTGAATGTTGGATTAATTGACGCAATTGTTCCAAGGTTAACTCAATCACATTATACAATTGTTGTTCAGGATTATGTTCGGCTTCTTGAAACAGAACGTGCCAAGAGAATCAACCGTGTGGCAGTGGTTCCTATAACGGGAGTTATCAAAGAGGACGTGCTGAAAGGTATGTGTACTCGATTAGATATTCAAGCAGTCGTGATACATGCGGACTTAAGGGGGGATGACAAAATAGATGCATTTGTTAAGGATGATTTGCATAAGCCTGTGGTAGTGTATTCGCCTGATTTAGAGAATGAAAGTGGGCGTATTACTACCTATCAAGGGACTGTTGTAAGTGTCGAAAAGGGTAGTTTGAGGGAGGCCATTGATACAGCCATTAAGGTTGCAAATTTGAATAAAGGCACAGTGCACATTGAAATAATTCATCCAGGAAGTTGGATGTCCCACATCGTGAAGGATCTATGCAGAGTGGGGAAGTCGATAGTGTCGATGTTGAAGCGATCTGTAAATTACGTTGCAAACATGGTGTTTAGAGCAGAGTAGAAAGTTTTAGCAATGTGCTATGTGTGTAAAGCGCCCGTTGCCCCAGCCAGTTCTTTTCTCGGATGCAACGTCACGCTGCTTTCCAGTTGATTGTTGGTTGGCTATTGTATATAGTGTGACCACTAATATTCTGGAAACATTATGAAATATTTTTTACACATATGTGGTGCCATAGGCATTTTATTGAACTCTACAATGGCGGATGTTGTGGTTTCGTGTAAGCCACTTTATTTTATCGTTGCGCCGCTAATTAAAGGGGTTGATACTCCGAAATTATTGATTAATCATGGGCAATGTGGACATCATCACCATGTGCGCCCCTCAGAAATGCACTTGATAAAATCGGCTAAGCTTGTGGTTTGGAATGGCGCCACGCATGAGCCATTTTTGTCAAAGATTATTGATTCTGCAAACGCTAATATAAAAGTATTTGATGAGATCGATGGATTCTCATGGTTGTCTCCTAACGAAGTTATCAAAAAGTTACCGGCTGTGGTTGTCGCACTTAAATTGGTATATCCAGAATGCGATCATGCAAAGATTGATGCAAATGCTGAAACATTGATAGTGGAGTTGAAAAAGCTTCATGAAAGAACGCGGCTTCATCTTCAACCATTGAAGGGGAAATCGATTCTGACGACGTATCCAGTATTGACGTATTTTGCGAATGAGTATGGATTGGTAGTGTCTGGATATATGATGGGGTCTCCTGAGGAATCCATGACGCCTCAACGGTTGCGCAATGTGTACAAAGTGCTTGAAGAGCGACGCGTTATTGGGGTGATTAAAGATCATCATGTGCCAATCAGTGTTGTGCAAAATTTGGTACAAAAATATAAATTACCGATTTTGACGGTGGATACAGAAGGGGTTGATATTCCGGCGAGTACACACGGATATAATATTTTGATAGAAAGGCTGGCACAATCTATTGTAAAGTGGGCACAATGATTAACTGTAAGTATTCAAATGAAAATTGCCTTTATAACAGCCAATAAAATTAAGGCGCGGCGTACCCTTGATTTTATCGAACAACGATATACAAATTATTCTCCGGAAGAGGCTGATTATTTAGCAATTTTAGGGGGTGATGGTTTTATGTTAAAAGCCCTGCGGGATTATCACGTGTTAGGGAAACCATTTTATGGCATGAACCTTGGGAATCTTGGCTTTTTAATGAACTCCATTAACGAAGATGGTGAAGACGATATCGAGGCGTTAATTGGTGAAGCAAAGCCTGTTCATTTGTTTCCCTTGGAAATGACAACACTTGATGCTTGGGATGGTGAGAAAACTATTCTAGCGTTTAATGATGTGTCTGTGACCCGAGCATCACCTCAGGCGTCTAAGTTAAAGGTA
Source organism: Candidatus Paracaedibacteraceae bacterium UBA6184 (assembly GCA_002422845.1). Taxonomy (GTDB): domain Bacteria; phylum Pseudomonadota; class Alphaproteobacteria; order UBA6184; family UBA6184; genus Bodonicaedibacter. Next base: position 8,264 of record DITM01000031.1, on the reverse strand, counting down.
TTGGTCAATGAAGTTGTGCGTGTGCCAAAATTAATTGCCGATGGGATATTAGTGTCGACACCTGCGGGAAGTACGGCATATAACTCCTCTGCGGGAGGGCCTATTTTACCGATACAGGCGAATTTGTTAGCATTGACACCTATTAGTCCATTCCGACCCAAGAATTGGAAGGGAGCATTGTTGAAAAACAACGATACAGTGGTCATTGAAACCTTAGAATCTAAGAAACGGCCTGTGAATGCTGTCGCGGATATGGTGGAAATCAAACGTGTGGTGAGAGTATCTGTGCACCAAAAACATTCGGTTAGCGCAACGGTGTTGTTTAGCGCACAGTCCCATTTAGAAGAGCGGATTATTGCAGAGCAGTTTTAGGAGAAACGTATGAGCGCAGTATTAGACTTTGAAAAGTCAATCGTTGAATTAGAATCAAAAATTGCCGAGCTTAAGAAGTTTGCTGGCGTAGAAGATTATGGTTTAACCAAAGAAATCTCTGCGATGGAAGATAAGGCGCATAAGCTGATGATTAAAGCGTATAGCAACCTTACCGATTGGCAGCGTGTTCAAATTGCACGACATGAAAAACGCCCTCAGTTTTTAGATTATGTAGGCCGTTTAGTTGAAGATTTTACGCCACTTGCAGGGGATCGTCAGTTTGGTGAAGATCAAGCGATTGTGGGTGGATTAGGGCGATTCGAAGGTCGTTCCGTTGTCATTATGGGACATCAAAAAGGGACTGATCTGGAATCTAGAATCCGACATAACTTTGGATGTGCACGACCTGAAGGATACCGTAAGGCTGTACGTTTGATGGAAATGGCACACCAGTTTGGATTGCCAGTTATAACATTTGTTAATACACCTGGGGCATATCCTGGTGTGGATGCTGAAGAACGTGGTCAGGCTGAAGCGATTGCGAGGTCTATTGAAACGTGTTTAAGCATTAATGTTCCAATGGTGAGTACGATTATTGGTGAAGGCGGATCGGGTGGAGCCATTGCCATTGCAGTTGCTGATACAGTGATGATGTTAGAAAATTCGGTGTATTCAGTGATTTCACCGGAAGGATGTGCGTCTATTTTGTGGAAAGATTCTGATAAAAAAGAAGAGGCTGCGGCTGCACAAAAGTTAACGGCTCCCAATCTTTTAGAGTTGAAGATTATTGATCAGATCATTCCTGAAAAAGTCGGAGGGGCACATCGTCACATTGAAGAGACTATTTTAACCGTTGGACGTTATGTCAATTCAGCACTTAAAGTGTATGACGGAGTGGAACAGCATACATTTATTGCAAAGCGTCAGCAAAAGTTTTTGCAGATGGGACGCCTGTAACGGGAATATCCTATGTCTGAATTGATTCCGATTATTATCACGGGGCCTACTGCGGGTGGGAAATCTGATATTGCAGAACAGGTGTGTGATGCCTTGGATGGGGTCATTATCAATGCTGATAGTTTGCAGGTGTATAGAGGGTTGCCTCAGTTAACAGCTCAACCTGTTATTCAAGAGGGACGTCATGTTCTGTACAATTACTTTGAACCTGATGATAAATGCGATGTTGTGCGCTGGGTTGGGCTGGTTCAAGAGGCTATCACTCAGGCTAAAGCTGTGGGTAAGCAGCCCATAATTGTGGGTGGGACGGGCTTTTATCTAAAGGTATTGATGGAAGGGATTGCCCCCATACCGGATGTGCCGGATGAGGTGATGCAGCGAGCAGAGGAGATTATCCAAACACAGGGCATGGAGGTTTTATTCCAAGATCTGCAATCAAAAGATCCGAATCTTCCAGAGCATCTGCGTGTGACGGATGTTCATCGCGTCATGAGAGCGTGGACAGTGTTGGAAGCAACGGGAAAGCCACTTCAAGAATGGTATCAATTGCAACATCCGCAGAAGCAGCGCTTTATCAAAGTCTTATGTACCCATGAACGTGAAATTTTATATCATCGTATCAATCAGCGCTTTGTTTCTATGTGGAAAAATGGTATAACAAGCGAAGTTCAAGTGTTTCGTACCACATATCAAGATATAAACAATAATTATGCGGCAAAAGCGATTGGCTTTGACGAGGTAACAGCTTATTTAGATGGGCTTTTTACTGAATCACAGTCTATCGAGCAGGCTCAAACCAAAACCCGTCAATATGCTAAGCGCCAATTAACTTGGTTTAGACACCAATTTGATGCAGATATAAGTTTGGACGAGCCTCAATTTAATGTGGACAAACTGTTAATGTTTTGTCACAACTCAGGAATGTAGGATTTATAAAAAGGAAGACCCATGGCCAAAAATATTTTTTCGAAATTAAAGGGGCTGTTTTCAGCTGATATGGCAATCGATCTTGGTACTGCTAATACATTGGTGTATGTGCGGGGTAAGGGGATTGTTTTAAACGAACCGTCAGTGGTTGCGATCATTGACAAACATGGTAAGCAAAAGGTATTGGCTGTGGGTGAAGAAGCCAAGCAAATGGTTGGTAAAACGCCCGGGAATATCAAAGCAATTCGACCGATGAAAGATGGTGTGATTGCAGACTTTGAAATTGCCGAAGAAATGATCAAACACTTTATTCGTAAAGTACACAACCGTAGATCATTTATCAGTCCCCAAATTATTATTTGTGTGCCATCTGGTGCAACGCCTGTTGAGCGTCGTGCGATTCAAGATTCTGCAGAAAATGCAGGGGCTCGTGAAGTGTTCTTGATGGAAGAGCCCATGGCTGCTGCAATTGGCGCAGGACTTCCCGTGACTGAACCTGCTGGATCGATGATTGTGGATATCGGTGGCGGAACCACAGAGGTTGGTATCGTGTCCTTGGGTGGGCTTGTGTATTCGCATTCATTACGTGTTGGAGGAGATGTGATTGATGAAGCGATTATATCGTACATTCGTCGTACATTAAATTTGTACATCGGTGAAGCGACAGCTGAGCGGATAAAAAAAGAAATTGCATCGGCGTGTTCCCCTGGGAATGGTGATGGCATTAACATGCAGATTAAAGGTCGTGATTTAATTCTTGGGGTTCCCAGAGAAATTACAATTAATGAACGCCAGGTTGCAGAAGCTATTGCTGAACCTGTTCAATCGATTATTGGTAGTGTCAAAATGGCATTAGAGCGTACGGATCCAGAATTGGCAGCAGATATCGTTGATCGCGGAATTGTATTGACCGGCGGTGGCGCATTGCTTCGTAATTTGGATAAAGTCTTGCGTGCGGCAACGGGGCTTCCTGTGACTGTTGCAGAGTCTCCGTTGGATTGTGTGGCGTTGGGCACTGGAAAACCATTAGAGCATATGGATACTTTACATAACGTTTTGATTAAAGTCTAAGCATGCGTTTGCGGCAATCTCAGCGAAAATATTCACGATTTGGAAGGCGAATTTGGCCTTCCGCATCCTTTTTTAGGGTGCGTATAAATGCTGCAAAGATTACGTTAATGTTTGCAATGTTGGGGGTGATCGTTCTGTCGATTATGGATTATCGCCATCAATATTTTACCCAAACAATCAAAACGATGATCGTTGATGCGACATTGCCGCTGGTAGATTTAAGTGTGGATGTGACACATACGGTAACTCATAATATTCGTGATCTTTTTAGTCCGTATAAAAAATACGAACGACAGTTGCATGAAAAAGATGAAACCATTCAGTTTTGGAAGTTAGAAGTGCAGCGTCTGCGCAATGAAATGCATGTCTTGCACGAATTGTTGAATTATAAAAAAGACCTTAAGGTTTCGGCATTAACAAGTCAGATGTTTATCCCACAAGGATATCAAGGTCGACATAAGGGGTTTTTGGATGTTGGGATTAAATCTGGCATTCAAAAAGATTCAGTTGTGATTAGTGCCCATGGACTGGTTGGGAAGGTGATTGCTGTTGGTCAGAAAACGGCTGAGGTGATGTTGCTGTCCCATCCTTTATCATCTGTTCCAGTATATGTTGAGCGCACCAATGCTGTTGGGGTGATTAAAGGAGACATACGACAAGGTGTCTTATTAGAATATGTGTTGGCGGATCAATTAGCAGATGGTGATCGATTGTTGACCTCCGGACAAGGAGGAGTCTTTCCCAGAGGGATCAATGTCGCCGTCATTGAAAAGAAATCTGCTGACACAAAAATACATCTGATTCATGAGTTGGATACAACGTTGTTTGTGTATGTATTATCATCACTGAGCGAGACCATGATTGAACATGTTTCCCAATAAAATCAAGATTTATCAATATGTTCCGGGCTTTGCGATTATCATCGGAGTCTGTTTCAGTATTCTATCCGGAATACAATCGTTTGCCTATATTGCTATATTTTATTGGAGTGTATTTCGATCGGATTTTGTACCCATTTCGTTATTGGTCGGATTGGGATTGATTTGCGATAGTTTGTCGGGGCACTTGTTAGGTGAAGAAACATTCATATATTTAGCGTTAATGAGCATCATCCACATGGACCGTCGGTTTTTATTGCATAAAGAATTTAATTATTTATGGCAAAGCATCGGTAGTTTGATTGTAGTAATTGGGGTAGGGAAGTGGCTATTAGCATTTCAATTAAAGATGCCATTTTCGATGACATATCAGCTATTTGATGTCGTCGTTGGGATTCTGTGGTTTCCCGTGTGGGTAAAACTAATGGCTCCGTTATACAGTCGATTTGCTACGTTATAAAGTAGTGGGCGCTGGAATAAATTGAGTATGCAAGAATCAAAGAGATAGTAACATGAGAGAAATTAAATCATGTTAGAATTGTCAAATATAGAGATTAAGGGTGAATCAATGAATTTAAAAGTTACAGATGAGTTTATTAATATCTGTCAAGGAGTAAACCCTTTTAAACTAATACTTTCAGATGGATATAGGAACGCACATATCGGAACATGTCTGCATAACGATCCTGAGAATAGACTATATGATTTTATGGCGGTAAAACCATTGAATGCAACCTTTGATTATCAGTTCCGATTTGAGGTGGACACCACATCAAAAATTATTCAAAGGTATGATATTGTTTGGGTGAATACACCCAATGATATTTTGTTAAGCCAAAAAGTAATGCAGATATTAAACAAACTTTGTCCAGAAGAGTTTCAAGTGTTTAGTGCAACCATTGAATGTAAAGATGGAGTTTTGGATACATATAAAGCCATCAATATCTTAAATGAATTTGATGTTTCTGATCCAGAGAAACGTAAAATTTATTATCTTACAGACAATAAAACAATTTGTGGATATGAAAGGGGTGGATTTATTATAAGAGATCAACCTATGGAACCGATCCATATTGCTCGGGATGCTAAGTTTCACCCATCTATCATCATCTCCGCCACGTTGAAGGAGGCCTTTGAAAAAGCAAAGGTTAAAGGTTGTGATTATTGGGCGGGTGATTAAATAAAGAGCGTTTCACCCCACAATGCCCCGAGGGGCAGTCGGGATCAAACCTGCGCAACTTGACATCTGGTACAATTTGTGGTACGCTATTTCTGTTATAACAGGAGTAAGTCATGGCCAGTATTTATTCAGCAAGTATTGCAAGAGCCAACCTATATAAACTTATTGATGAAGTCTCAACGTCTCATCAGCCAGTTCATATTACGGGAAAGCGACATAATGCAGTATTAATTTCTCAGGAAGATTGGCGATCGATCGAAGAAACTTTGTTCATTTTGTCAGTGCCAGGGTTGAAAGAGTCTTTAATAGAAGAGTGGAAAACACCCACAGATCAATGTACTAGGAAATTAGACTGGTGACCTGGGATATAGTATTTACTCCACAAGCAGCCAAAGATGCCAAAAGGATTTCAGAAGCAGGGTTGAAAGCAAAAGCTGAAACTTTGATAGAGGTGGTGAGAGAAACCCCTTGCCAAAACTCACCCCCATATGAAAAATTATCGGGAGATTTAAAGGGGGTATATTCAAGACGGATTAATATTCAACATCGCTTAATGTATGCCGTTTATTATGATATCAAAACAGTAAAAGTTCTTCGTATGTGGACTCACTACGAATAGTTTTACATCACATTGGCAGATCAAGCAAATCGCACTGCAATTTGTGGCGGGAACGACAGCACGGTATATTTGACCGTGGATGCGGTGGGTAAGCCGGTCAGAGTCCTTGTTACATCGGGGGTGTCACAGCTGATTACTTACAAGTCAGCCCCTATGGGGGATATGACAACACTGCTATTGTTAAACAAGAGCAGTGTTACAGAGAAATGATACTTGTAATCCCCCCCGAAAGAATCGCACCGATCAACGATACTACGACAAAGATATGTATGCTCTTAGACAAGTGGTTGAAAATGCATTTCTTCATCTAAAGTGATGGAGAGAGATCGCCACACGATACGCCAGGAACACCTCTTCATTCCTGGTTGCTATACATTAAATGCCTCGCTCGTTGGTTGAACATCTCATGACTACGCTATCTAGTATGTGTGTGCTTTACTCTCATCGCAATCTATACCTTCTAGAGCAATGTCAGAGCGCTACTGCCGTGTCCAGGTCCTCCCGGCGTTGGTTGAAGACCAGCCGGATGTATTGTTAGCAGTGGTTGAGCTAGACAACTGTAATGTTTTGAACTTGCTGACCTGAATACTACTTAAAGAAAAACTAGGTATATTGGTCATTTCGGTTAGGTCTAAGATTGCATTACTCTGGGTTATTGAGGTGTTGTTCACCCATGTTGGCACTGACTGATTATTTCCCTTAAGATTAATTGCGGCAAACCCATTTGGAAGAAAGGCGATGATGCCAGCTATAGTATTGGTCGAAAGAGTTCCGTTTGTATCTGCCTGTGCATTTAGCTTAGTAATCGGAGAGTTTTGTAACATTTGATAGTTCAACGACGGACTCTGTGACAGCAAAGTTTCAAAAACTTTGCTTGAACTTGAAAGCGTAAGGCTCTCTAATTTAGAACAATCTTTAAGGAATCGATTATTAATCGAGGTGACTGAAATAAATGCACTTAGATCTATACTTGTTAGATCGGTACAACCCAATAAAAAGTCAGCTCCGATTGAAGTTACAGATTTTAGTCCACTTAAGTTTATGCTTCTTATAGGAGCACTGCTGCAGACTCGATGCCCAATCGTTTTGACGGCAGTTAATCCACTAAGGTCTAAGCTTGTAATTAAAGCTCCTGCTGCACCATTTAAGAAATCATCAGGAAGTGTCGTAGTCGTGCTGTCAACTATTGATAAGCTAGTAAGAGACAGTGGATATAAATAGTTAGAATCTCTTGTCGATAGCAATGCTGGTACGTTTGATGTTAAGCTTGTTATTGTACTGGGAAAGTTTGTTATCCTTGTTACTGCTTCAGGACACATTAGATTTTTAATATCTGAATGCAATCCATTTAAATTTAATGTTGTTAAAAGACTAGTTAATCCTGACAAATCTAAAGTAGCGTCTGCAGTTGTAATAGATCCATTGGTTGCCCAAGCTGGAACGGATTGTGTTGTGCCGGTTAGCTTAATTTTGGATAATCGATCACTAATATTTGTAGGTTGAACATTTGCATTAATAACAAGGCTAGTAATATCTGTGTTCAAGCTTGAAAGGTTTATAGATGATCCTAAGCCTGTCATACCCGATAGATCTAGGGTACCATTTGATGTAGTTATAGACCCATCCGTTGCCCATGTCGGAACAGTTGCTGAAGTACCGGTTAGATTGATGCGGACTAGTCCCGTAACCCCAGTGATGCTGGTTACCGTAGCTGGAACAGTTACTTGCGTTACAGTTGTTGGAACAGTTACCGTAGTAATATCTGTGTTTGTAACTGTAATAGCAGCAGCTAAGCCTGTCATACCCGATAGATCTAAGGTAGCATTTGATGCTGTCAATGCTGAGTTGTTAGCCCAGTTTGGAATTGATGCTGCAGTACCTGTAAGCACAAGCCTGCTTAACCCTGAGTGTCCATTTGCAAGTTGAACCGTCACCGTAGCTGGAACAGTTACTTGCGTTACAGTTGTTGGAACATTTACCGTTGTAATATCTGTGTTTGTAACTGTAATAGCAGCAGCTAATCCTGTCATAGCCGATAGATCTAAGGTAGCATTTGATGTTGTCAATGCAGAGTTGTTAATCCAGCTTGGAATTGACGCTGCAGTACTGGTTAGATTGATGCGGACTAGTCCCGTAACCCCAGTGATGCTGGTTACCGTAGCTGGAACAGTTACTTGCGTTACAGTTGTTGGAACATTTACCGTTGTAATATCTGTGTTTGTAACTGTGATAGCTGCACCTAAACCTGTCATACCCGATA
>DITM01000022.1 GCA_002422845.1 Candidatus Paracaedibacteraceae bacterium UBA6184 | reverse complement strand
TTGATTCACCGATTTTTGCTGGATTCTACTTCGTTTTTAGGTGTAAGCTATTAAAATTTCTCAGTAGATAAATTTTTAGATTTAGTCTGAAATGGTTAAATTAATGACATAAACAGGTGGTCTTGGTCGCATTTGCCCCGTTCCTGTAATAACACCCATAATATGACAGCAAATCTATCACAGTGAACTTCTTTCTATATACTAGTAGAAGGTGTAAACTAGCCCTATGATTTGATAAGCAGCACTGATAGTACTTTCGTCATAATTAAAGTCTTACTACCAAGATTCTGGGTGTAAGTCTTATAACACGTTGTGTGGTCGATATTATCGATAGTCGAGATAAGATTAAATAATGAAAACAGACGAACGGATCTTTTAAATGAAAGCATTTAAACCCAGTGATTTTGAGAATAACGAAGCGTGGCTTATTTTTCGTCTTGATGCACGCGTAGCAAATGAGTATCTTGATATTTATATTGTTATGCATCTGCCTAGTGAGTTTATCTTAGCTCATGACATCGTTGAATGGGACATATCTCAACAACAATCCAACGATTTATTTAATCAATGTGCATCACTGGGACGTCTTCCTTCTCGCGTTCTATTAACATCAGGCGATCCTGCAGAACCATTTTTTCGAAATTCCGCAGTCACCCATGCAATGACATTGGAAACACACGCAGCCCCTTATCTTGAGGATTTGATCTCGCCTGTAAAAAAATCATTTGGGGAACAATTTTTATCTCCATCGACCATAGGACATGTATCTACCGATGCCTCTGAAGAAGACATCGAGGCACTTAAACAATTTATTCCTGACAGTTACGATCAATGCCCCTGTGCCTCTGGAAAAAAATATAAATTTTGCTGCAAAAAAATAGTGAATGAAATCACATTTGCCATGGTGGCAGCGGAAGATGGGAATAAGGCGGAGGCACTACACTGGATTGCAAAAGCAAAAGCACTTGCTGGAGAAACAGCGGAAGTGCTTTGCCGTGAAGCCATTGTTTATAGTTTTTTTGATCTTAAAAAAAGCAATGATTTACTCGAAAAATGTTTGACGATAAATCCAAATCACCCGCGAGCTCATTATATTCGTGCCATTGATTTGAAAGAGCAAGGCGATATTCATGGCGCAATTGCGGCCTATCAGAAAGCTATTAGTTATTATCCAGAAAGCGATCATTTTCATTTAAATGAATCCTATCATAATTTGGGAACGGCTTTGCATGAGATAGGCGATCTAACGGGTGCACGATCAGCATGGGAAAAAGCGCTTCTCTATAGTCCTTCTGATAAAATGACACAAGAAAATTTACGTGATTTTATTTACACACCCGATCAGAAAATTTTCTAAAGCCTACTTACCGATAATGAGTCAGCTAAAATAATTTCAACAAGAGAAGATACAATGAACAATAATAATCCATCTTCCACCGAACTGAATACTATAATGGTTCAAGCGTTACTTCGATTACAAGAATTAGTCAATAACGATCCAACACAACAGCACGACATGTTAGCCATCGCGAAAACATTTTTATTGGGCGTAGTATCCACCTCCATCGATTTAATTGAGCAAGGTTCTCCAGGAAGCGCCCCTTTTTTGTATGCCGATATAGAGGCTGCCGCAAAAATTGGGGGACTGCACGCTATAAAAAAAGCACAGGCCGCTACTGGATCTCGTCACTACTCTGTATCAAACATTGAACCAGATGATATGGAAACAGCTATGAATTATTTAGGTCAAGAATTGGGTGCTTCTCTTTTTAAAGGACTGCATGAGTTACCCCTGCCACTCAGAAAACCAGAGACCATGTTAAGAGGAATAGAGGCATTACTGGGTAATTTATTAAATCAAAAATTTAACAATCCACACGATATTCTTGATAGTCTATGCGAACATTTGCACATGGCTTTAACCGCTTTAGATCCGGCGAAGCATTGATGATAAACCCAATAAAAATACAGCTTTCTAAAATTGAAAAAAATACCATTGATCCGGAGATGTTAGCGTTCGCCGCACCTATCAAATGCATACACTGTTATTTCAATGATTATATTCCAACTCAATTCTATCTGGTTACGCCTGGTGTAGAAACTTATGATGAACATGATGAGCTTAGTCGTATCGTTAGAGGACAGCTGGGACATAATAAGTTCACAAGCATGTATTGTGATTTGGGAGATGTTATTTGCGTTACTCGGTGTCCTCAATGTGGCTCTGAAGATGTCTTCTAGGATTTTTAAACCAATAACAGAGATCAATCATTATGACAAAATTAGTGCATTTCGACTGGGCGATAAAAAACCTGTTAAGAAACAAGGCGAATTTTGATATTTTAGAAGGTTTTTTGTCTGAATTATTGCAAACAAAGGTTACGATAGAGACGTTACTGGAATCTGAAAGCAATAAAAACGATAAAGACGACCGCTCCAATCGGGTTGATTTGCTTGTTCTAACGGAGAATAAAGAACATATTATTATTGAAGTCCAAGCGTCGATGGAGTGGGACTATTTAAGTCGTATTTTATATGGGACATCAAAAGTCGTTACGGAATATATACAGGCAGGCCAATCTTATCGGAATGTTCGCAAAATAATTTCCGTTAGTATTGTCTTTTTTAATTTAGGTCGCGGGGAGGATTACGTATACCACGGAACGACGGAGTTTCGCGGTACGCATCAGCATGATGTCTTGGAATTAGGGAAAAATGAACAAGAAGCTTACGGCCTTGATAAAACACCATCAGACATCTTCCCTGAGTATTATTTGATTAAAGTGAACCAATTTAACAAGATAATTAAAGATAAGTTTGATGAGTGGGTGTATTTTTTAAAAACGGAAACCATTCAGCCAACATTTACTGCCCAAGGAATTAGAAGCGCTGCTAAAAAGTTAGACATTATGTCGCTAACGGACAATGAGCGAAAAGCTTATGAGCGTTATGAAGAAAATACTCATTATGAAGCTAGCATGCATGAATCCCATTATGGCCGAGGGAAATCTGAGGGTCGAATTGAAGAAAAACAAACAATAGCTAAATCTCTCTTGAAGTGTGGCGCGGCTATAGAGCTAGTAATGGAAGGCACGGGATTAACGCGCGACGACGTTGAGAAAATCAAAGGAAGTCTCTGACATTGACTACGCGCTATCGTCTTAAGTCTGATTATACCAGTAATCAGACTTAAGAGTTAAGCAAGGATCGAAATACCCTTGTTCGCCACCAAATTTAACAACTTTAAAGAAGTTCCGCGCGGGTGCTTATCCCCCTGCTCCCATTGCTTAATAGTGGATGACGATGTATTTAAATATGTGGCAAACACAGCTTGGCTAACATGTTCTTTTAATCGAATCATTTTAATTTCATACGCTGAAAATTTTTTAATGGGCGTTAAACACAAGGCATCAAATTCATGCATTGTTGTTGCATCAACAATTCCGGCATCATAAAGTCCTTTAGCAGATTCATGCACTACATCTAAAATTGATTTATTCATATCATCCAACCTTAATTAACTTGCTTTCATGAACCGCTTTATTTAACTCGACTTCAGTTAAATGCAAATAAATTTTCGCTAATTTCTTTAATGCCTTCAGCTCTTTATCGTCAATATTATCCAGTTTACTTTTAGCAAACCCATAGATAAAAAACGCCTTCTCATTTACAAGAAAAGCAAGGACTGTGCGAACACCTGCGCTTTTCCCTTTATTTCCAATTGCAATACGCTTCTTATAAACGCTACCACCCAAATTGGCTTCGTACGCCCCGCTGTTCATCTCATTGATAGCTGAAATTAGTATTTCATCAGAGATGCCATGCTTTGTTGACCAATCGCTAAACGCCGCACCCTTGTAAATAATCATGAATACAACCCTTTAAGTTAATTATATCACTAAGTGGTATATATTCAAGTTGATTTATCAGTTCATCTAAAAAATAATGCGCGATGAATAACGCCCCTCGCTAAGTCTGATAAGAGAGATAATCAGACTTAAGTATAGTCCAATATGTTCATTACGGTGTATTTTTAAGACTGTTTGACAATAGATCATCCATTTTATGAGTCCCTTCTATTGCATTTATCCCTTCTTTCCACATTAAGAATGCTGCTTTAAATCCTTTTTTAATTACGCACGAAATAGAACTAACAAAAAGCTTTCCAATAGAATCATTATCTTTTGTGAAGATAGCTTTTGTAGCATTGTAATCTTTCTTAAAATTATCCAGCGCATCTGTCGATGCAGGTTCTAAAATAGATATGTACCTTTTTATTGTATCAAGCCTGTCCTTTACTAATTGCGTCTCCGCATCACGAATGAACTTTCCTGATTCATCTTGAATATAGGTATCCGTATCATGGGATGATTCAATGATTTCTTTATGTGCTTTACAAAGAGCAAGTAATTCCGCTACTATTTCTTCTTGTTTATTATTTTTTGGCTCACCACTGATTTCAGAAACTATAATCGGATTTTCGAAATATTTTATTCCAGGCATTAAAATAACCTCTTTAAGATTAATTATACCCTTTTCGCTGTTAAATTCAGCTTTTATTCTACTGGACTTAAAATGTTCCTCAGTTTTCTCTGGTGATCTATACATTTCATAAGCTAAAAAAGCCTTTTCTAAAGTAGAGTTTCGCATAAAAGTATTTTCACCACGGCTTGGTGCTATTTGAATTAATCGTGCGGTCAATTTATGCAATATATCATCAGACATTTCAGGCCCAATGGTTTGCACAAAATCCGATATTGCATTCCATTCGCTGTGATTTGAATCGTTTACCTTATCTGGATCTACATAGCCATCGGATTTAGTGAACATTCCTGTAGATAACAAGGTGTTTAATTCATCATCAGAAATGGTTCCATCTATTATTTTTTTTCCAAATTTGTCCATTAAGATTTTAGTTTGTTTCAGAGGCATTATGCTTCTCCATGAAGGTAATATACTCTATTATAGCGTATTAATTCCCCACTATATTTCCTTATTTGTCTAAGTTTCATATTTACAGCATAAGTAGTTTCATTAGTGATGACTTCATCGGAACGTTTCAGTAATTTGTGTTAGAGCTCCGCCATTACATATATTTATTTAAAAACGTTCGTTTTTGAGCATGGTTTTTTGAAGGCTGGCAGATTATATAAATACTGCGCCACGACTGGCTTTTCAAATTCTGGATATCCATTCTCGATATGACTTTCTTGTTACACAATACTTCGCATGAGTTTTGAGAACAAAGGATTTGTCATGCTGCCATGGCGATCTTTCCATCAATATGAATATCCAGATTTCCCAAGATTTTTTGCAGCGTGCTGGTAGTGATATTTTGATATTCTTCTTTCTCATACCGAGCAATTTGCCGAGCACTGATTCCAACTTTACGGCCAAAAACCTCAATGCTCATATGGTTTGCCAATCTATAGCGAATGGGAGCGGCCAGCAAATCTCCAAGCGAATGTATTTCTATGACCACGCCATCACTATGATTTTTAACCAGCTTGCTGTACTCATCTATTTTTGCCTGAATTTCAGCTATTAATTCTTTAATTTGAGACTTGGCCGCTTCTTGTATAAGAGCAGGGACGTCCTTTTTTACAGGAGCTGACAGTGATTGTACTAACATGCTCAGTTGTTCTTTAGCCGCAGCATATTGTTTATCGCTAGTAATCATAATGATCTCCCAAGTTTTACAATAATAATGCCTTTTGGATCACCATCCCGGTTTTTTTGAAAGAATTTCGGAAAGGGCAATCCACTTCCAGCCTCAATATAATTTGCTATAAAGAAATCCAGGCCGTATTTTTTTTTCATTTCAGCTCGATCACCTAAAAACACGGGATCAAGAATATTAATATTGACCGACTGGTTATATTCCCAGCAACCGTCAATATCATTGGGTTCTTTTTTATTGGTGACAAAGCTGCCGTTAATCCATATGGTTCTCACGCCCGCAGTTTCTAAATTGTTAGCTGCATTCCGTAATCCCTCCATTAATTCTTTTCTTCGCTCAGTAGCCACGCCATATACCAACTCGATTTTTTTTAAGCAGGCCAAATGTTCGCCGGCTGGTAATTCGTTATTGTCCTGCAGTTTTGGAATCGTCATTATTTTATTGTGGTTAGCTTGTATGATATTAAGCATACATTAGATACGATGTCATGTCAAATTAGTCATGACAGATGCTAGAGTGTTGTGTCAAAAAACGACCGTTTTTTTGAACCAAGGTTAATTCAGAATTAACGTTTTTGGTGGTTGTTCCGCACGGCCCCTTTTACTTCAACATTTGGTTCATGATTACACCCCATGTCTCCGTGCCTGCGGCACATACACTTCTAATTTGCCGCTACATATCGGTCATTTAATTAGCATATTGCTTGATTATGTGTTATATTAAAGCCTACTTAAGCAAGAGAAATTTAATATGCCTGCAGATCAATCGATAGCCCCATCAGTAACCACTGAGCTTGAAGCCATCGCTCAACTGTCTATTGAATTTAACTTGCTTAAGCAACCGAATGAGGCAATGGATCTATTGACCCTTAGTGCTCAGAAGTTGGTATTGATTCAGCGCCTGGAAACCATGATTAATGAGCATCACCTCGCTCAATTCCGACCTAAAGCGGCTGTTGAACCAGGCAGTGATGCAATAATTCAACAAATGTTTCGACAGTTTTTTTATAAGTTCCTGCTTGTTTTTGGGATGTTTCAAGATGCGCTTGGAAGTTATTTATTTTGGAATTCGCTGTTTCTATTAATTCCTTATATTATTGACCCTGTTTTAATTGCACTGACGGTCATATCCACGGCATTAAGCACCGTTTTGTACTACGCATTTCAAGAAATGTTTCTAAAAGAAGCGTTTGACTTGCCTTCCGATGATACGGATTTAGGCCAACGTATACAAAACGATTCAACACAGCTAAAAACAATCTTAAGCTTGAACCAAGTGATATCCAATGTCATCGTCATGGAAGACACCGATTCGACTGTATATAGTGCGTTTTTGGGATTATTGGAAGAATTAAATCAAGACATGAGAGACAAACATGCTGGCATGACGGCCTATACAGAAACGACAGCACAGCAAATTTTAAAGATAGCAACGGTAGTATTTGGTGCTTTGGCAAGCATTGCAAGCAGTTATTTTACAGTGAATTTGTTGATGGGTATTGTGGCGGCTTCGCTGTTAAGCACACCCATTGGCTGGAGTATCGTGATATTAACGGTTGTAGCTGATCTAGGATATTATTATGCGATGGGTGTATCCAGCATGGTCAATTTAATTCATCCTGACTTAGAGGCACATAAGACGTTTAAGAAAGACGTGCGAGAATTCAACGAGATGCATCCAGATGATGACGATTTAAAAAGATATGGATCTATCAAACAGCATTCTTTTTTTAAAGAAGAAAAACCATCGTCTCCTGCTCTGGCGAGCGATAATTGTATTGCCAGCCCTGAAAACAACGCTGTAATTTAAATGGTTCTTTTTTTGTAACTATTCACCGCTGTTAGCCGCGAAGCGGATAATAGCGGTGAATAGTTACGTTTTTTCTAAATTAACGGCTTGAGCAGTAGGGGTTTCGGTAAGCGAATTACCATTTTACGCTGACACGCTCCGGTGGTATTAGGCGACAATTATCATTACCGGTTGACGACAATTAGGATTGCCGGTCTTAACTAGCTATTGTTAATGGACATGAATCACTTATGGAGTGTGTCAATGTCCGGTCAATGGCTTACGTCAAAACAGGTGGAGATATATATGAACGCCAGAAAGGAAGGCAAAACACAAGCGGTCAGTGCTGCTAAAGCTGGAATCAGCGAACGTAGTGGCCGAGACGTTGAAAAAGGGAAACGCTTTGATCCAAATACACAGCAACGTGCTTGGCGTACTCGCACGGATCCATTTAAGGACGTCTGGACAAATGAGATTGAGCTTATGTTGCAACAGAGCCCTGCACTTTCACCGCTGACATTGCTTGAACATTTACAATTAACCCATGGCATAGAAACTTTTCCGGATAAGTTACTTCGTACCCTGCAACGTCGTGTTAAACGTTGGTTGCATCAAGAAGGCCCCGCACGCGAAGTAATATTCAGACAAGAGCATGAGCCGGGTTACATGGGTTTATCTGATTTTACTGAATTGAAAGGAATTACGGTAACCATACAGGACAAGCCACTGCAGCACCTTTTGTATCATTTTCGCGTCATCTACTCAGGCTGGAGCTACCTGAAAGTGATTCTTGGTGGTGAGTCATATACAGCTTTGGCAGAAGGACTTCAAAATGCATTATGGTGTCTCGGTGGCTCCCCTAAAGAGCATCGAACAGACAGTTTATCCGCAGCATTTAAAAATCTCTCAGCAGATGATAAAGAAGATCAGACCCAACGATACCATGATTTTTGTGCTTATTATGGTATGACTCCCACCCGTAATAATCGAGGTGTTTCGCATGAAAATGGAGGTGTTGAATCACCACATGGGCATCTAAAACGTCGGATTAAGCAAGCCTTTTTATTGCGTGGTTCATATGACTTTGATTCTGTTGAGGCCTACCAATGCTGGATAGAACAAATTGTTAGCCAGCATAACCGCCGTAATGCTAAATCCGCAGATATTGAAAAAGCAGCTTTACAACCATTGCCATCATACAAAACAGCAGATTATACCGTGTTGCCAGTAAAGGTAAGCAGCTCAAGCACTATCCGGGTTAGAGCCTCACTGTACACTGTTCCATCGCGCTTGGTGGGCGCAAGCCTGCAAGTACACTTGTATCACGATAGTTTATCTTGCTATTTAAGTGGCACGCTGGTGGCCAAGCTATGTCGCGTATACCCTCAATCGAAGGGCCATCGATCAAGAAACATCGACTATAGACACGTCATTGATAGCTTGGTTAAAAAACCAATGGCATTTTTTAGCTCACAACTACGTGATGACTTGTTGCCGAACGCTCAGTACAGGCAAATATGGCAAACGTTGGCATCACGGATGTCTTCGCGAGATGCTTCTCGTCTCATTGTAGGGATCCTCTATCTTGCGGCGACGGCTAATTGTGAAGCCGCGCTTGGTGAGGCCGTTGCCGCAGAGCTATTATCAGGCAATATCCCCGTATTGAGTGAGTTAAAACAACGCTGGGGTATCGCATCCACTCAGCAATGTCCGACAGTGGATGTTATTCAACATACTCTCGAATCGTATAATTCGCTAATCCCTAACGGATGGGAGGTGCATCATGCCATCCATTGAAACAATACCATTCCTGGTAAAACAACTGCGATTGCCAGCTATTGCCAGTCACTGGCGTGAGCGTACTCAACTAGCCGAGACAGCGCATGCTAGTTATGGAGAGTATCTGGCTGATTTACTGGAGCTGGAGTTTACGTTGCGTGAACAAAATCGGCTAGAACGTTCATATCGCAATTCGAAGTTGCCTACAGGAAAAAACATGGCGAATTTTGCATTTCATCAGGCAAAATCCGTTAATCAAGCCCAAATTCAAGGCTTGGCAGAAGATCCATCATGGGTTAAAGATGCACAAAACCTAGTACTTCTCGGCCCATCCGGCGTTGGGAAAACACACCTTGCAGCCGCGATTGGATATGGGCTGCTTGAGCAAGGCATGAAGGTGTTTTTCTCGTCGACTACTATGTTGGTGCAAACTCTGCAGCAAGCTAAAGAAGAACTTAAGTTAAAGCAGGCCTTGGAGCGACTGGATCGTTTTGATTTATTGATCCTTGATGACATAGGTTATGTTAAAAAATCAGAGCAGGAAACGTCTGTATTATTCGAACTCATTGCACATCGTTATGAGTATCGTAGTCTGCTTATAACGGCTAATCAGCCGTTTGGTGACTGGGACACACTGTTTCCAGATAAAATTATGGCAGTGGCTGCTATCGACAGGGTTGTGCACCATGCCATTATTATCAAAGTTGACGGTGAAAGTTATCGAGCGGCTTTTGCCAGACAAAAAAATATGGATTTAGGTTAAGGAGGTAAAGGCAATTAATTTATTGATCGGGAACCGGCAAAGATAATTGTCGCGAACCGGCAAAGATAGTTGACGTTTAACACCGGTGGGATTATACGATTAGAAGCATCCATGTGGTAATTAAACAATCAAGTTGATCTTTGAGAAATCCAAGCGTATACTAGATAGCTTCGCCTTTTAACCGCTGTGATTAAAAAAAGTGGGCACACATGTATTTTGCGTTCAACCAATTTAACGAATGGTCAGATTGTATTTGGGCAAGTACCTAGTGTAATTGAAAATGGGACGAAAGCTCTGTCTTTCACTGTTCAACAAACATATAGCGCTGGCCCAAATATTCGCTTGGAATATGAGTGCGACAACAAGACCATTAGCCTTATTTCAAGGCAGGATTTATGTGTCATGTATGCAGGCTCAATTTCTGGCAACTACTCTAATTCAAACAATGTCCATGCTGGTTACATTTCAAAAATTGGCAGTTGGTGGAGTTCGCTGCCTGGTGAAATAAACTGGACTATTGGATAGGCTAGAAGCAATTGAAGGAGGTTAGAAGTTACGCATTGACAAACGCTTGCCAAGGATAATTGATAAAAATTAGTGCTCTTCACTCGAAAATGTCGTCTCCGCGAAGGAGGAGATCCATTCCTGCACCAGCTTCGGAGCAAATGTGTAGATGGATTCCCGCCTTCGCGGGAAAGACAGGGGTCTTTTTAAGGCGTTATTAAGTCAATCAGCACTATTTTTGTCAGTGCGTAACTCCTAGAGGTGTATTTAACTACACCTCCTACTCTAACCAATTGATTTTGCTAAATTAACCCCGGTTCACCGCCGCGCAGGCGGCTTAGAAAACTCAGAACGTATACGGCGTTTGAGGAATAACGGAACGGCCAATGCACTTAAGTTTTCCTTAGTTAAAAAGCACAAGAAATTAAATTGGCATGTGTGCTTTTAATACAACCAAAGGTTTTGTTGCAAAATATATTGCAATAAAACAAACTTTTGCACCTAATATTTGAAACTAATTTTAGCCAATGAATCCGTGACATCAATTGTTGTTGCAGAACTTACAAGTTTTGCGAAACTTAATACTGATACCATCCCAATGGTACACACATTTTATTTTTCTATGACATTCAGGGGCCTGTTTCCTTTTCTCCATAACCATACTATAATATGGTTAAATATATGTATAACGTGATGTGCTATAAATAATGAAATCACATTTTGAATGGGACGAGAAAAAAAATGCTGAAAATCGATTAAAACATGGCGTTTCATTTTTTGAAGCACAACAAGCATTTCTAGATCCAAACCGTCGCATTGCAGAAGACCTGGATCATAGTGCAGATGAATTACGATATTACTGTTTTGGCCAAGTTCTTGATAACATCATGACCGTTCGATTTACTTATCGAGGCCACAAAATTCGTATCATTGGTGCAGGCTATTGGCGTAAGGGGAGAAAAATTTATGAAAACACGAGTAATTAAATATACCGATGAACCCATTGGTGAAATAAAAATGATTTCTGATTTTTTGCCACCACCAGATCAATTGGTTCTAAAAGAAGAAACTGTTAAAGTAACCTTAGCTTTAACGAAAGAGAGCGTCGATTTTTTTAAACGAGTGGCCAAAGACAAGCATACCCATTATCAAACCATGATCAGAACGTTGCTGGAGCAATATACCGAGCATTACCGATGATGAATTTGTATCGTTAGGGTCTAGAGATTCAATAGTATGTGTTCTAAAAATCAAATAACGACCCTAATGACACACTAATACTGTCTCATCCTCACGCCTCATTAAGGTATACCTAAAAGGAACGTCAGG
>DITM01000089.1 GCA_002422845.1 Candidatus Paracaedibacteraceae bacterium UBA6184 | reverse complement strand
CATTTAACATATGAAGCAATTGATCGCCACTTTCGCCAAGGTAATGCGCATATTTTTTTTGGTTTGGATCTTGTGCCGAGTCTTCGAGAATTTTAGACATCCCCACCACGCCAGTCAAAGGGGTGCGGATATCGTGGCTCATGTTGGCGATGAATTCGCTCTTGGCGTGATTCGCTGCCTCTGCGGCTTCTTTTGCCACCTTTAATTCTTGTTCAATTTTTTTGAGGTTCGTTATATCGATGGTATTACCAACAACCCCAACAATGTCGCCTGTTTTGTTATAGAGCGGTCTTTTGGTTGAAAGTAAGGTTATTTTTTCACCTGATCGCAATTGAGTCTCTTCTTCTCGGGTTATTTCGGTGTTTTTTTGCATTACTTCCATGTCGGTTTGTCGGTAAATATCGGCTGTATTCTGGTTAAACAATTGATAGTCTGTTTTTCCAACCACTTCAGAGTCCTTACTATCTTGAATAAATCCCATGTTCTGTAAGCTTTGGGCGCAACGTTTATTCATGCCAGACCAAACACCATGATTGTCTTTCCAGTAAATATCGCCAGGTAAGTTATCGATGAGATTTTTCATCTGGAAATTTTGCGCGTCTAGCTCATGAACTTTCTTTTCTAAATCAAGGATCTTTTTTTCAAGACCAGCTCCTAAGTCGATTTTTTTGTCGCATTTCCCTGCGTTTAATTTATTCATGATTGCTCTAGAAGAAGTTAGGAGAACTTGTTCCGAGTATAGTCAGCCATCTTTAAAATATCCAGTTTGTTGAAAAATTTGATACATTAGTCCTTCGTTGATACAATACCACTCACACATTCTATTAATTGTTCTTAACTTATTGGGATTTATTATGTTAACCCCGAATGGACTCCCTGCTAATAAAATAGAGAAAGTGATGTTGCTTTCTATGTGGGCAAATTCTTTGGCAGAGGAACTGGCTGTACAACACCCCAAAACCCAAAAAAAAATAATTTTCGCAGGCCTTGGCAAACCCACTTATCCTATTAACAAACAGACCATTTTGTCTTATTTATCCTATTGGAAAAAAATGGATGATTTAACGAACGAATGGTTTTTAAACCCGGAAGAAATGTCAGAGAGTACGGCGATCGATTACGGCGATCCTCGCGGGGATACAGCACCTGTGTCCTTAATGGCTCAAGCGATGTCAACATGGTATGAGTCAGAAATTAAGCCAGAACATGTTCTGTTTACAGTGGGAGGCATTGGCGCACTACATATTATTTTTGAAACGCTTAATAATCGTTATGAACGGATACCAGGCTATCGAGTCATTACTCCTTTCCCTCATTATAGTGCTTACACTAACAATCCAATACATCGTTTACATCCCATTGATGTCATGAACGAACCTGGTTATAAACTAACCGCGAAAAGAATGAAAGAAAGCATTGAAGCTGCTTTTGCTTTGGCAGAAAAAGATAATGGGTGGCCTAAGGCTGTTTTAATTTGTAATCCATCCAATCCGTTAGGAACGGTTATTGATGAAGCCGAGTTAAAAAAGATAGCTGAGTGTTTGCGTAACTATCCAGACTTGCACATTATTTTTGATGAAGCGTATGCCGAAATGAGTTACGTGGAAGTCCCTTCTTTTTTGAAAATTGCTCCTGATCTAAAAGAAAGGACCATTATTTTGCGTTCGGCAACGAAAGCTTTGTCAGCGGCAGGTGAGCGTATGGCGGTTCTTTTGGCGTTTGATCAATCCTTGATGAATGAAATGCTGAATAAAAATATTAGTTATTTTATCCACGCTCCTCGTTCTGCTCAAAAGGCCTATGCGCAGACAATGGAAAAGTTTGATATAGTTGAGCGACAAAATTTAATTACCTTCTATAAGAAAAAAGTGGATTATGTGATTGAGCGTTTACATAATATGGGGGCTTCTATGCCAGATCCGTTGTATCATGTTGAGGCAACGTTTTATGCATTAGCTGATTTTAGTGATTTATTTGGAATGGAATTACCGATCCAGTCTCAAAGGGCGTTATTGAGGACAGGTACGGTTAGTACAGATGAGGAATTGGCTTACTATTTGTTATTTAAAGATTTAGTGATGATCGCACCATTAGGTTATTTTGGATTACAAAAAAATAGTGGTTTCATGCGTATTACATGCAGTGGAAACGCACAAGAGCTACGGGAATTGATGGATAGGTTAGAACAGCGTTTATTCAAAGAAAGAAAAAGAAAGAAATTATTGTTGATAGAGAATATTGAAAGAGAATTATTTGATCTTAAAAAATCAGATCCGGCTAAATATGAAGAATTTTTTCATGAAATGATTTTTCTTTCTAGAGGTGACGACAGTTGTTTAACTTTAAAATCGACAAATCAAGCGTTAAATAACCTTGAGTCGGTGTTAATTGGATATTCTTGTGAAGCTGTTGTAGACAGCACAAAGGCGACATTGTAAATCAAACCCGGTGGGTCATGACAAAAAAGATAACACATTTAATAAAAATAGGCTGATAGTCGGGAAAGCCCTCATGCTGAAGACTATTGTAGAACACTCAGGATTGATGAAGAGGAATAAATATGGAACACTGATGAGCAGGTG
Organism: Candidatus Paracaedibacteraceae bacterium UBA6184; assembly: GCA_002422845.1. GTDB lineage: Bacteria > Pseudomonadota > Alphaproteobacteria > UBA6184 > UBA6184 > Bodonicaedibacter. The sequence continues at coordinate 436 of DITM01000089.1, read as the reverse complement.
TTTCCCTTAAAACAGGACAAAATACAATGGGCAAGCAAAGCAATGTTGAATGGACGGCACAACGGGTTCAGGCCATGGCCTGGTTGCGCGAGTCCTTCCCGACCATCTTTTCATTGGACATCAAACCGCTAAAGATAGGCATTACACAAGACATCCTGGCCACTCAACTCGATGGCGCGCCAGATGAAGCATTCATTAGGAGAGCCATTGGGTATCATGTGCAGTCAAATTTTTACTTGCGGCGTATGAAACCGGGTTTTTATCGGTTTAATATAGAAGGGCAGCCCGATGGCGAGGTGACTGAAATAGAGGCCGCATTGGCCAAAAAGATATTGACTGCACGCCAAAAAAAATCAGTTCAAAAAGCGACTCAAATAAAAATAGATCGAAAAGTCGCAAGGGACTTGGCGCAGTGTAATGTCTCGCCCTAATTTAC
>DITM01000021.1 GCA_002422845.1 Candidatus Paracaedibacteraceae bacterium UBA6184 | reverse complement strand
AAGCGGCATATGCGTAAATTTAATGGTATACCCAGACAGAATTTTGGGCTATTTTTGAAGGAATGTGAGTGGCGTTTTAATACACCAACTGCAAAAGCTCAATTAGCCCACTTAAATCAATGGCTTAAGGGCTGTTTGTAAACCGTTATCTGGTACAGCCCCTTTAATTATTAACAAATTGTTAACAAGAGCCTTGATCTTAGAAAAAAAATATGACAGTTTATAGCAGTTGGTAAAAAAATGAACAAGGTAAAAAATGTCTGTAGCTAAAAATTTAAGATTACTTCGCCGTATCCGTGGTTTAACGTTAGAAGAACTTTCCGAACAAGTCGGAATCTCTGTTTCTTATCTATCACGTATTGAATCTGGTAACCGCAGAGTCACCGAACCCCTATTATTTAAATTGTCCGAATTATTACAATGTGACCCCACAGAAATTTTATCGGATGAACCTCCTGAAAAACAAATCGCGTCCTTAGGCTTTACATCGTTAAGTTTCCATCGCAAAAACCAGCCTGAAAAAGTGTCTGAGTTAATGGAGCTGTTAGAAAAAGTCGCAGGACAATTACAAGATAGTACGACATCTTTACCCAAGATCCCGGTATTCACATCGCACTATTTTAAGAATAATCCATGGACATCTCACTCAACCTCTGAGATCTCTACATTAGACGGTGTCCCATTAAGTGAACCTTCTGATTGGCTGCCCTGTCCTCCAGAGTTAACAACAGTACAAAACGCTTTTGCTTATACTGTAATGAGCGATGAAATGGCTCCACGTTATAATCCCGGAGACATTGTATTTGCAAACCCTCAAAAACCATTAATGCCAGGATGTTTTTCACTTGTCATAAGAAATGATGACACAACGGCATTACGTCAGTTTGTAAAATCAAATGGTGATACATTCACTTTAAAATCGTATCACGACAATAAAGAAGAAACGCTTCCAGTCTCTGCAATAAAAGGTATTTACCGTATTGTAGGCTCCAGAGAAATTGCTTAGTTCCTGATTTAATATAGGGGGGCACCCGCCTCCCTATATTTTTTAGGATCAACAATGCTAACTACCCAAACGTTACTATCTCTGAATCATCAAGCCATTAGGATCTGGCATTGCTTTCTGTATCTTCGCCAAAGAATTTTTATCCCAACTATTACCCCAAATCAAAACCCGCTTTAAAGAATGCGCTGATTTTATGAGATTTAAAAATGCATAAAGATTAATAGCAGCCGTGCTATGCAGCCTAATTTCCTCAATCCCCCAATCTACTTTTGAAAGTTCTCGAATATAGGTATTAGTACCAATTTTAATTGAGCCAGACAGCAATACAGTGTGAATTCCGACCCCTTTCACTTTTAGCTCTGTTAATTTTGATACAATCGTATCTTCGGCTAATTTGGGGGTAAAGTACTGTAATTCCAGCAGCGTTTTTGATTCATAGGCTTTAGGCTCAGGAATCGCCCAGGCTAAGTCTACAGCTGTGGGAATATTTAAATCTTCAATAAAAAGATATCTGATTGAATGCTTAAAAACCATCAAAAGGCCAATCACCATGCAGATCATCATATAGATATAAATTTTTTTCATGTTTTTTTCATTTTTTCGATGATGTTTACACACCATAAACCTTTTCTATTTAGAATAGTTTATATGAAAATGAATCAAAACATAGCACAGAAAATTACGACGTCAACGTCGATAACAACTGTCGTCCAACAAGCGCTCAAGGTTTTACACATGACAAACCTTGAATTAAGTGATTACGCGCAACAAGAAGCGTTAGAAAATCCATTCTTGATTGTAAATTCAACAGATTTTGCAAATCAGCTTCCAAGTGCTCCAGTTGCTGAAACTCCTTGGTCCGACACGTGGGAAACTGGAGAAAGTGGCTCAAGCGACGATTCAGAAGGCTCGTTGTGGGAAAAAACGCTAAGCCAACCTCAAGATATTAATCAGTTGATTGTATCACAGATTAATTCCAGTTTTAGCAACAAAACAGAACATCGATTGGCACTTGTATTGTTTAGCTTACTTGATGAAAGAGGATTCTTTACTCTAGATATTAACATAATTGCACATCACTTAAAAATTCCTGTCTCTTTGATACAATCGGTATTAACACGACTCAAGACATTAGAACCTGCAGGATTATTTGCGGCCGACTGGAAAGAATCTGTATTACTACAGTTAGTAGATCAGGGGCACCCCACAGAAATCTATTCCGTTATTTTGGATAACTTTCAAGACATCTTACAAGGAAAGCTGTCTAACCTTCAAAAAGCTTCCGGTTTATCCAGCGAAGCAATTTATAGAGCGCTAAAACGAATTAAAAATATTAACCCGTACCCCTTAAAACACAATGAAGCTGATGACGTCGTTCAACTAAAAGTTCCCGATGTTATCGTAACAAAGGACGCTAACAATGGTTGGGTTGTATCCTTAAATCAAGACACTCTACCAAAAGCCTTAGCTGACCGAGAGTATTTTCAAGAAATAAAAACATCTTGCAGCTTAGAAGAAGAAAAAACGTTTATTCGAGATTCATTCCAACGCGCCACATGGTTAGTGAAAGCCATGGATCAACGATGCCAAAATATATTGAAAATTTGTGAGTCGTTAATTAAAAAACAACAAAGCTTTTTAGATCATGGTCCAAAATTATTAACCCCCATGACCCTAAAAGATATTGCTGCAGAAGTTGGAGTTCATGAAAGTACCGTAAGTCGTGCCATTGCTCATAAATACATCCAAACCCCCCAAGGTATCTACCCCCTAAAGTATTTTTTTACTCAATCTATCCAGGGTAGTTTCCAAGATTATTCTGCAGAGTCTATACGCAGTCAGATACGAAATTTGATCCAAAATGAAACTCTATCTTTATCTGATGATAAAATTGCAGAAATATTAAATAATTTGGGTGTTGACATTGCACGTAGGACTGTTACTAAATATAGAGAAAGCATGTCGATTCCATCGTCAACTGAACGACGTAGAATAAAAAAAAATAACATCCATGTAGTTTAACAATTGAGGTCATAATGAAAATACAAGTTACAGGTAAACACACTGATATTGGCGAATCCTTTGATCACTATATGAAAGAAACTCTCCAGTCTGCAATGCAAAAATATTTTAGCGATCCTATCTCTGCCCATATTATCGTAGAGAAAAAAGGACATCAGTTTTACACAGAAATTACATCACACGTATGTCATGGATTTGATGCCGTCGTTAAAGGGAACGACCATGATCCGCACACTAGCTTTGATATGGCCGTCAGTCGCATGAAAACACGGTTAAGCCGTTATAAAACACGTTTGATAGCGCACCGCGGAAACTCTGCCAATATAAAAGTTGAAATGGCTCAAAAATATATCCTGGATGGCTTGGAAAAAGACGAACAAGAAAAGCATCCAAGCATTATTGCTGAAATGCAAATTGAAATCAAAACGCTCTCTGTCGGTGATGCAGTTATGCACATGGATTTGAAAGATTTACCTGTTGTATTATTCAGAAATCCAACCAACAATCAAATAAATGTTGTATTTCGCCGTCAAGATGGCAATATTGGCTGGGTTGATTTGAACAACCTTGCAACATCTTAACACGGACACATATGAAATTATTATTTTTAGGGGACATCGTCGGAAAATCGGGTCGGGACGCAGTTCTAAAACATCTGCCCGCTTTAAAGACAACATACGCCCCAGACTGTATCATTATTAACGCAGAAAACGCTGCCCATGGATTTGGTCTTACCAAGTCCATTGCGGCAGATTTGTTTGATGCAGGAACACACGTCGTCACCAGTGGCAATCACATTTGGGATAAACAAGAAGTCTTAGCTTATATCAGCCAAGAAAAGCGCGTATTGCGCCCTCATAATTATCCACCACATTTACCCGGCAGTGGCATTTGCGAGATTGAAACTATAAAAGGACAAAAAGTTGTTGTCATTAACATCATGGGACGCTTGTTTATGGAAACACTAGACGACCCCTTTGCATGCATCGATACGATTCTAAAACCTTATATTTTGGGTCGAAACGTTCATGCCATTTTTATTGATTTTCATGCTGAAACCACCAGTGAAAAACAAGCATTCTGTCATTATGTAGATGGCAGAGTCTCAGGCGTCATCGGCACACATACACACGTCCCCACTGCAGATGAACGTATTTTTCCAAAAGGTACCGCCTTCCAAAGTGATGCCGGCATGTGCGGTGATTACTATAATTCAGTCATCGGTATGCAAGTATCGGGGTCATTAGGTAAGTTTCTGAAACGTATTCCCTATGATCGCATGCAACCCGCCGAAGGTGAAGGCACCGTATGCGGAGCACTCATCACGTTAAATGCAAATGGCCTAGCCTCATCCATAGAACGTGTGCGAGCAGGAAAACCATTATAACCAGGATGCGTTACGCTTACACAGGTAAGCTATAAATAGGCACGCTCCCTTTGGGCGCATGACAATGTTCAACCCACCCACCCGGCAGACCGTCGCAAGAGGCTCCTACGTCTGCCGATCCCTTTAAGTGCAGGTTCGCTCTACTTGCCTTTGGGGGCATAGTTGGTCAAGGGCGCCTGGCATATTAATGATCATAACGAATGATACGGCTAACAAACACTTCAATATCATCTAAAGTATCATTTGCAACACCATAATGGATATGGGTTGGGTCTAATGCAATGTTTTTAATGTCACCAATGATTTCAGGGTTAACGAGTACTTTGTATACTCGTGCGATATGCCCAACACACAAAATAGCAACGTGCTTAATTTCTTTTGTTTTTGATGCGTAATATAGTTCGCATAAATTTTTCGCTGCTATCTTGTCTACCATTGTTAAACTCACATTTAATAGCTGATGTGCCATATGTTCGATCTCAGCAGGATCGGTTGGATGGATATCAAACGGTATTACATATGCGTCATATTTACTATTAAACATGGTTATTCCTCCTCTTCATCGGGTAACTGATCTCGAATTAGTTGATCATTAAATTCTAAGTTATAACTAAGTTCAGAGTATTTTCTAAAATGATAGCAATACTTTCCGGGTAAATATTCATCAATTACAACTGCTCTAAAGTTTTCCCCCTCGGCAGCATATTGACGAGGCCTATCGGGCAGTACCCGAACCCTTAAGTGAAATAACGATTGCGGATTAACGCTTTTACCTTTTTCATAACGTTGTTTCTTTTGAAACTCGATTTTATTCGTATAATTGTTATTTACAGAGTATTTTGAATATATGTCATCTTCGGCTAATTCTTGAATTTCATATAGCACATCAACTGCTTGATCTTTTGATGGATAATAAACCGGCCTATGATCATTGGCGATATGGATAATATTTTGAATGATTTTAATATCAACTATTTTTTTATATACTCTTGCGATGTGCCCAGCACATTGAACACCAATATAAACTAAATTCGGCATCGCACTATTAATATATAATCGACACAGTTTTTCAGCCATTTCAAAATCCACTTCTTCCATACAATATGGAAGTATGAAATCTATTAATTCATATACCTCTCTGTCTACTTGATTTACTCGAGATTCAATCATCTTGTATTTATTTTCCAAGTCGTTCATCTATTCCTCTTCGTCGGGTAGTTTTTTCCAAATAACATTAAGGGGCTGTACCAGATAACATA
>DITM01000030.1 GCA_002422845.1 Candidatus Paracaedibacteraceae bacterium UBA6184 | reverse complement strand
GTTATACCAGTCTTTTGTGGCGGGATATTTATCCCAAGGCACATCTCCAAAATAATCCAGGGTGGACAAATGCGCAGCAGCCGTCAAATCTGCAACCGTTAGATTACGCCCAGCCAACCAGCTTTTTTGTTCCACAATCCATGCAATATAATCCAAATGCATTTGGATATTTTGTAAGCCTTCGCGAATAATATCTGTGGATGGAAATCCATTTTTTAACAGTCGTTTTTCCACGCGCTCGCCATACACTTTTTGGCTAACTTCGTGATAGAACTTTCCATCAAACCAATGTACCAATCTACGAATTTCGGCACGTTCTTGTAATGTGCGCCCCGTCAATCCCTTGTGTTGAGGATACGCTTCATCCAAATATTCTAAGATTGCATAATCGCCGACCACTACGGCCTTATTATCCTCTTCCAATACGGGAACAAACCCCCCTGGATTTAACCGCAAGAACTCATCGTTTTCTTCCCAATATCGAACTGTTTTTAATTCAACTTCTAATGCTTTTTCAGCCATCACCAAACGGATCTTGCGTGAAAATGGGCACAATGGATAATGATGTAATATCCGCATTAGTACGTTACTCCCAATATATCTTTCAGCCACGCAACACCATGGGCCACAAACCAGCCAATCGGATTAATGCTGATACCAAATTGTGCGGTGATCGATGGCAATGCCAATAATCCCAACAGAATGAACATACCGACAGGCTCTAACTTCATAAATTTTTTATCGAAAGGCGCTGGCAATAGTGCAGACAAAACTCGACCACCATCCATTGGTAATAGTGGAAACATATTAAACACAGCCAATACTAGATTTATCTGAATGGAATAGGCTAATGCTGCAACCATATATGCGGGGTCTGGATAAATGAATACATACACACTCCACGACAACATCGCCAACAGAATGTTCATAAACGGTCCCGCTGCAGCAACTAAAATTAAATTAGACCGATAATGGAAAAACTGTTTTGGATTGATGGGAACTGGCTTTGCATACCCAAACATAAAGGGTGATTTCATCAACAGCAACGCCATAGGAATCATAACCGTTCCAACCCAATCCACATGTTTAAATGGATTCAACGTCATACGACCCATTCGCTGTGCCGTAGAATCCCCACAGACATATGCCATAATTCCATGAGCCGCCTCATGGAATGTAATCGCTATCACTAATGGAACGGCAACGATCAGAACTTCAGTAACGTTCATCGATTCACTTTCTGGATAATGCCATCAAAGTTTTTATCTTTTAATTGCTTCACTGTTTGTTTTGCTTTAGCCAAACTAGTAAACGCCCCCAAAGTCACAACATAAAACACTCCGGAATCGCTCTCTATTTTTTTTACTACACGACCAACTCCATGCAGAGTCGCTCCCAGTGTATCAAGGACGCGTTGCAGTTCTCGATCAGCTGTTTCTTGTTTTCTAAACGACGCAATTCGAATTGTATATGTCCCATCGCTTAAGCCCTTTACGGCCTTTGGTTTTTCAGCTACTTTTTTCTGAACGGCTACAGGGGCTTCCGTCGAAAGCTTTTCTTCCTCTATAACAGGTGCTTGTTTTTTTTCAGAGATAAATTGCTCATTCACTGCAGGTACTGGCATTTTTACCCCAACGCCTTCTGTAATTTTTCGCAATGAATTAGGTTCGTCTAATCCCTTCTTCTCCTCGGGTTTTGCGGTCTCAGGAAACTCATTCGTCTCTAAAGGCTTTTCTTCAACTTTAGCCACCGTTTCGCTGGCCTCTTGATCTTCAGATTGATGCTGCCCAAGGCGCTTGTAAACCTCTTTATCTTGATTTTCAACACCTTGATTGGTCGCTTCATCCGGTGCCTCCTTATACGAAGTCCCCTCAGATTTTATGACCATCACGCCATCTTGAACATCACCATGTTTGGATGATGGAGCATTAAACACAAACCACAATCCAATGATGATAATAATCGCCACTGCGATCATGATAATGACCCCCAAAGGGTTTTGGAAAATCCACCACCATTTTTCTTCCTCACCATAAGACTCACGCTCTTCAAAGAACATTTCATCTTTAAGGTTGGGTTTTTTAAAGTTCCTTGGACCTAAATTATCGTAATCCATTTATCGCATCTCCTTTAACGGCTCTACTCCAAATAAGTTTAATCCACTTGCGATCACAGTAGCAACTGCTTTCAACAATGCCAATCGCGCCAGTGTCACCTTTGTATCTGCTACAATAAATCGTAATGTCGTATCTTCTTTACCTTGGTTCCACAACGCATGAAACGCCCCGGCAAGCTCATATAAATATCCACCAATACGATGAGGTTCTCGGTGAATTACCGCACCTTCAACACACCGCGGCCAACTTGCTAAGATTTGAATCAGCCCGATTTCATCGTCTGCATTCAAACATGTAAAGTCCGCATTCTGTAAGTGAGCTTCATCAATTTGCCCCATCTGAGTTTCCGCTTGGCGTAACACTGAATACACACGGGCATGGGCATACTGCACATAAAACACCGGGTTGTCTTTTGATTGTTCTTTAACCTTATCGAAATCAAAATCTAACATCGCATCACTGCGACGCATTAACATCACAAAGCGAATAACATCTTTACCAACAGCGTCCACGACATCACGCAACGTCACAAACGTTCCAGATCGTTTCGACATTTTCAAGGGCTCACCCCCCTGCATCAAATTCACCATCTGGCAGGTTTTAATATCTAACGTAACAGCGTCATCCGAAAGTGCTTTTACCGCAGCCAACATCCGCTTAATATATCCAGCATGGTCAGCTCCCCACACATTAATTTGATAATTAAATCCGCGTTCAAACTTATCAAAATGATAGGCAATGTCTTTTGCGAAATACGTCCACTCGCCGTTCGTACGCTTTAACACGCGATCCACATCATCTCCAAACTTAGTGGATCTAAATAACAATTGAGGCTCTGCTGCCCAATCGTCCACCTCAATACCTTTGGGAACATCTAAGACACCCGTATAAATAAGCCCTTTTTCTTCCAGCATATCCATCACGTCTTCAACAGCGCCCTCATTAACAATTGCCGTTTCAGAGGTAAACACATCATGCTGAATATCAATTAAATCTAAATCTGACCGAATCAAATCCATCATCGCATCAATTGCATAGGTTTCAAAGAAGCCTAAATATTCTTCTTCCGGTTGATCTTTAAACGCATCACCATAATTTTTGGCGATCGATTCGCCCACAAGCTTTAAATAATCTCCTGGATATAATCCAGCTGGAATTTCTCCAATATCTTGTCCCAAGGCTTCTAAATATCTTAGATACGCAGATCGTGCTAATGTTTCCGCCTGCCCGCCCCCATCATTGATGTAATATTCTCGGGTAACCTCATAGCCACCTTTTTCCATCAATGCCGCCATAGCATCACCCACGATTGCCACGCGACCATGCCCCGCATGCATCGGGCCCGTTGGGTTTACAGACACATACTCCACATTCATCGCTTGTCCCTGACCAATGTCACTGGATCCATAAGCTTCTTTCTCTTGCAGGATTGTGCTTAAATGTGCGTACCAGAAACTTGGATGTAATCGCATGTTGATGAATCCAGCCCCAGCTATATCCGCAGTACGAACCTCATCAAACTTTTGAATATGATTTATAAACAGTTCCGCAAGCGTTCTTGGCGACTGCCCCACTGCTTTGGCCAACACCATCGCGACGTTCGTCGACATCTCACCATGATCATGGGATTTTGGTGGCTCAACCGTAATAGCATCCACCTTTAAGTCACCGGGCAAATCACCTTTGGATTGAAGTTGTGTAATAACAGTAAGGATCTTCTGTTTAATCAAAGTATAACAATTCATGAAATTAGGCCTAATATTGTGTTTGCCTTATTAAGTACCAAACTTCTGACAAAATAGAAATAAAAAAGCGGAACCGAAGTCCCGCTTTTTAAAGTTAAAGTAATTATTATTGGCTTACAGCTAAACCTGTACCAACGATAAGGTTCTTTTGGCTGTATCCAGCGTCTCTTGCACCTTCAGTTGCATTGCTTTCATCAAGCATTGCGAAAGTACCTTCTAGGAACCAACGGAAACCTTCACGAATGTTCAAATCAACTGCTCCAGAAATTGCAACAGTTTGATCTTGGTTTGCAAAATCACCGGCTGCATCAGTTGTATTTTTTCCATTTTTCCAACCCCACATAGCACCAGCAGACACACGTGGCTTCCATGCGATTGAATCAAATTGGTAACCCAATGCACCATGTAATACTTTACCAGCATTTTTGTCTTTTAATGCATCTGAGAAACCAGTGCTACGGTTATCTAACCAACCTAAACCGATATCAAATGTCTTCCAAGAGAAAATACCACCAGCGCGATATGTAAAGCTTGTAGCTGCTTTATCGCCTGCAAACGTAGTTCCATCACTTAGACCATACACTGCACCAGCTGAAGCACGAACGCGGTAATCACCAAATGTATTGTCATAGTTTAAACCTAATGACACTGTATTGTTGATCACACCATTAGCCATTGCACCTTGCCCATCGCCATATGTTCCTAAACGACCATTATAAGCGCTGCTTGGTTGCCAGTTAGCAACTGCTTGGATGCCAGCCATACGAACTGTACGAACTTCAAGCTTGTTTGTATACCAAGTATCGTTAGCATGAGTTAAATCCATAACCCAACGTTGTTTTCTAACTACACCGTCTGCATCTTTTGAGTTCTTTAACAAAGCACTCCAGTAACCATTATATCCATAAGTCCCGCCCATTATATCGGCACCATCAACTAATGAATACATTGCATCGCGTTGAGATCCGATACGGACTTCAACCATGTTACCAAAACGTCCAAATACATATGTATCGCGGAAAATTCCAGATACATCAGCAGCAGCAGCGTTAGCATCTAATTTTACAAGAGCACCAAAGGCAACAGTTGAACATCCGCCTTCAGTTTTGAAAGTCATTTTTGTATCAGACAATGCAACTAAGTGACGCTTTTTGAAATCATCCTTATCAATTCCATCTGTAGTCTCTCCACCATTGTTATCTGGAACTGTATGCATAACGTTTGCCCACCAACCAGCGCCAAAGTCAGCGTTGATTACAAACTTACCATAAGCTGCTTTTTCAGGAGCGGCAGCAGTAGATGCCTCTACAGCTACAGCTGAACCTACTAATACCAATCCTACGAACACTGAACTTAAAATTAATTTCTTCATTATATTCTCCGTATGTTAAAAACTATGCTCAAGGCACTTTTCATAATTTATATTATCGTATTTTTTTGATCTGCTCATTTTTTTTTAGAAATTCTAGATATTTTTTTTTGGGTGTGTTACAGATACGCAACACTTTTTGAATCTATCGCTTCGTGTTTCAACAAAGATTTTTTTATATTCACCCCCCAACGATACCCTCCTAATGAAGTAATTCCGAGAACTCTGTGACAGGGGACGATCAAGGAGAACGGGTTCTTCCCACAGGCGGTTCCTGCAGCTCTGACAGCAGCCGGACGCTTAATAGATTTAGCTAACTGTGTATATGTCAGTGTCTGACCTTTTGGAATCTCACCAATAGCTTTCCATATGTTCATCTGGAACTCAGTCCCACTCACTGCCATCGGCAATGGTAACTGACAGTCCGCCGAGTCTTCATACCAACTACATATTTCTTTAGCTAATGTTTCAGAATCCCGAATTGGGTTGAGTGAATTTATTTCAGGAGGCAGGTCGCTTGATGAAAAAAATCCTGAAAAAATAAGTCTGGCATCATATATGACACTAAATTCAAAACCTTGAAATTGAGTCGTACTGATCCTAACCATACTAATTCCGATAATGTTTTAAATACACTTTATATACTGCCCAAATGCACACTGCTATTGGAGCGCCCACAAATAAACCGTAGCGTTGAATGCGATGCATATTATCCAATATCACTTCGAAGGTTCCTCCGAAAAAATATCCAACCCACGCAATCACGATCGCCCATATTAATGCCGCTGGAAAGTTTAAAACCGTAAATCGTTTAGGGCTTAATTGGCTGGCTCCAATGATCAAAGGGCTTGCTATACGTATACCATACACAAATCTGAAGGTCATAATAAAAAGGTTTTTATACGCAAGCAATAACCTAAATACCTTTTCAGATTTTTTCTTCAATTTTGGAAATCGCTCTAATAACCGTGGACCATAATATCGCCCAATAAAAAAACATCCTTGATCCGCAATCAATGTTCCCAAGAATGCAAAAAAAATCACCCAAGTTAAATCCAAAACGCCCAGGTATGCAAAATATCCAGCAGTCATTAGGATCAGTTCACCTTCAATGGTTGACCCTAAAAAAACAGCAAAATATCCATACTTTTGAATAAATGATTCCACAATCGTTATACCTGAGGAGTTGGCTCAATATCCCCACCCATGGGCGGCAACGTTTCATCTGTTTTTGGTTTTGTCCGACGCTTCTTGGGTGGCTCTTCATTTTGACGAATAGTCTTACCCTCAATCACATCTGCAATCTCAGCCCCCGTCAATGTCTCATATTTTAACAAAGCTTCAGCTAATTTATGCAAAGCATCCAAGTTGTTAGTAAGTATTTCCTTTGCTTTCCCATACCCTTCAGCGACGATTTCGCGAACTTTTTGGTCAATCATTTCGTATGTTTTCTGAGACACCTTGGCAGATTCATAGCCTTGACCATTCAAATTATAATGCACAGTGCCAAGCTCTTCGGTTAAACCAAATTCAGTCACCATTGACTGAGCCATCCGCGTAGCCCCTTTAATATCGCTATATGCCCCAGACGTTACTTTGTCTTTTCCAAAGATCAATTCTTCAGCAACTCGCCCTCCCATAAAAATAGCAATCTCTGATTTCATTTGAAGATAACTTCTAGATATCTGATCTTTTTCCGGCAATTGTTGAACCATACCCAGCGCACGCCCACGTGGCAAAATAGTCGCTTTATGAATAGGATGCGCACTGTCTTTTAAGATATATGCTATCAATGCATGCCCCCCCTCGTGGAATGCTGTCAAGCGGCGTTCGTCCTCAGACATAATTTTATTCTTACGTTCTGGTCCCATCAAAATTTTATCGCGAGCTTCATCAAACTCAATACTCGTCACAGATTTTTTATTATGACGAGCTGCCAATAGCGCAGCCTCATTTACTAGATTTTGCAAATCTGCTCCAGAAAACCCAGGAGTCCCGCGAGCCACAACATTCAAATCCACATCAGTGGCCAATGGAACGCGTTTCGCATGCACATTTAATATGGCCTCACGCCCCTTTAGATCTGCTAAATCTACATTCACTTGACGATCAAAACGTCCTGGACGCAACAATGCTGGATCCAACACATCTGCCCGGTTTGTCGCCGCAATAATAATGACCGTATCATTTTCTTCAAACCCATCCATCTCAACTAATAGTTGGTTCAGGGTTTGTTCGCGCTCATCATTACCCCCACCGTATCCAGCGCCACGATGGCGACCGACAGCATCGATTTCATCGATAAAGATAATACACGGTGCACTTTTACGCCCTTGCTCAAACATATCGCGCACTCGGCTTGCACCGACACCTACAAACATTTCAACAAAGTCCGACCCCGAAATACTAAAGAATGGAGCATTTGCTTCCCCCGCAACCGCACGTGCCAACAACGTTTTACCCGTACCTGGAGGCCCCACTAACAACACACCACGAGGGATTTTACCCCCCAACTTTTGATATTTTGCTGGGTTCTTCAAAAACTGAACAACCTCTTCCAATTCTTCTTTTGCTTCTTCCACACCTGCAACATCTGCAAATGTTACCTTTTTCGAATTGGAACTGAGCTTAGCTTTTGACTTACCAAAGCCCATCGCCTTATTGGTTCCACCCTGCATTTGACGCAATGCAAAAATCCAAATCGCAATTAAGATAATCATCGGCAGTGTATGAGCTAAGAATGACCATATATTCCACCCATCATCCATGGGTTGTTCTTTGAACGGAACTTTAGCTTTTTGCAGACGGTCAACTATGTTTTGATCCCTCAAACTGTATGATTTAAATGTTGATCCATCATCTAAAATACCAACAATCACGGCACCCTTAATGGTCACCTGACGTATTTGATTGCTATCAATTCGTTGTAAAAATTCAGAATATGAAAGCTCGTGTTGAGCCTTTTGCCCACCGCCATCACTGAACAAATTTAATACAATTAGCAGCGCCGCAACAATCACGACCCACATTACAAAATTTTTACTTACTTGCTTCACGATTATTTCCTTATCCAGGTATTTCAGTTAGTCTATACGGAACTTACTTACAAAGTGTTTACAGACGTCAAGACAATCTCATTTTTCAAAATACCATATTGATTTTCATGAAACAAGCAAGGATCAAACTTTTTATTAATCCTAAACAAAAACAAGCCCCCGATCTGGGGGCTTGTTTTTTCAGACTAGCTGAGCCAACGATTCATCTATTTTTTGAAGCCGGTCATTCAAGGCCACTTCACGACCTTTGTTTTCGTCAATGATTTCTTGAGGAGCTCTTGCCACAAAATCAGCATTCGATAATTTGCCTGTAACCACTTTTAAATCAGCCAACACTTTTCCTTTTTCTTTTTGCAACCGTGCATGTTCCGCACTTAAATCAATCACATCACGAATGTTTAATTGAAAGACTGTCTTTCCTGCGATCACATTCAACGGTTTGGAAATAGAGCCAACCAAGGTAATCCGAGCCAATCGTTCGATCAATGTTTGATTCCGACTCAAATACTCGTGCTCAAAGTTACTATCTGATGATGCACTGGCTTGAACAATCGTTGCAACTGGAACATTTAATTCAGCTCTTGCTGCTCGAATAGCAGTAATCGACTCCACTACCCAGTTCATTTCTGCAACCGCAGACATATCCGGATTTTCCGAAATCGGCCATGCATGTTCTAACAAAAATTCGGCAGATCCCTCGGGTCTAAACGCTGTCCAAATTTCATCCGTAACAAACGGCATCATCGGCTGCAACACTGTCAATAATCGCTTTAACGCCCAGGCCATTGTGGCGCGTGTCTCTGCTTTTGTAATCTCATCCTGACCATTCAAAATGGACTTTGTAAATTCAATGTACCAATCACAAAACGTGTTACGAACAGCTGCATACAATATATTGGCAGCATCATGCAACCGATATTCATCCAATGCTGTTGTTACGTCTTTCGTTGTCGCTTCTAAAGCTCCACCAATCCATCGATTCACGGTTAACTTTGCATCACTGGTCGGATTAAATCTAGGCACTAGTTCAACGTTATGCATCTGTGCATACTTTGCTGCATTCCATAATTTAGTCACAAAGTTTCTGGAGCTTTCAACCTTATCCATGGACATTCGAACATCACGCCCATGAACCGCTAAACTGCTTAATGTCAATCGCAATGCATCAGCGCCATACTGTTCTATCACCACCAATGGATCAATCACGTTTCCTTTGGTTTTTGACATCTTCTGCCCTTTTTCATCGCGAATCAATGGGTGAATATAAACCACCTTAAAGGGAACCTTACCCACAAAATGCAATCCCATCATCATCATTCGAGCAACCCAAAAGAAAATGATATCAAACCCCGTCACCAACACATCAGTACTATAATATGTCTCCAATTCTGGTGTTTGCTCTGGCCAACCTAACGTTGAAAATGGCCACAACGCTGATGAAAACCATGTATCCAATACGTCATCATCCTGAACCAACTCAACAGCATGACCATAGTGATCTTTAGCCTCTATATGAGCCACACCTTCAGAGTCTGCAACGAACACATGTCCATCGGGACCATACCACGCAGGGATACGATGCCCCCACCACAACTGACGAGAAATACACCAAGGTCGAATATTGTTTAACCACTCAAAATACGTATGTTTCCAGTTGTCTGGAACAAAAACGGTTTGTCCACTTTCAACCGCTTCTAAGGCTGGCTTTGCAAGCACTGCCGCATCCACAAACCATTGATCCATTAAACGAGGTTCTAACTGAATTCCTGAACGATCCCCATGAGGCACCAAATGCTTGTGATCTTCGATTCTATCTAAGTACCCAAGCTCCTCCATAGCCTCAACGGCTTTCTTTCGAGCTTCAAAACGATCCAACCCTTGAAAATCAACGGGACAGTTCTCATTCAATTTACCATGAACATCCATTACATTGATTTGATCTAACCCATGGCGAACTCCAACTTCAAAATCGTTAAAATCATGCGCTGGGGTAATTTTCACTGCACCTGTACCTTTTTCAGGATCTGGGTACTCATCTGCAACTACTGGGATTTCTCGATTGTTTAATGGAATACGCACCTTTTGGCCAACGAAGCCCTGATATCTTTCATCATCAGGATGTACCGCCACTGCTGTATCTCCAAACAATGTCTCTGGCCGAGTCGTCCCCACTACAATATATTTTGAAGGATCAGACACCAATGGATATCGCAAATAATACATCTTGCCGTTTGTTTCTTTTTCTTCGACCTCTAGGTCAGAAATCGCCGTCAGTAATTTGCAATCCCAGTTCACTAACCGCTTATCACGATAAATGAGTTTTTGATTGTACAGTTCCACAAACACTTTTCGCACTGCATCAGACAGCCCTTCATCCAATGTAAAGCGAGAACGCTCCCAATCTGCTGTGATTCCCATCTGCATTTGTTGATCAACAATGGCTCTGCCATACTTTTCTTTCCATGCCCATACATGATTCAAAAATTTCTCTCGTCCTAAATCATGACGAGTAATCCCGTCCGCATTTAATTGACGCTCCACCACCATCTGAGTAGCAATACCCGCGTGATCCGTACCAGGCTGATACAGAGTATCCTTACCTTTCATCTTTTGATATCGCAGCAACACATCTTGAATCGTGTAGGTCAACGCATGTCCCAAATGTAAATTTCCCGTCACATTCGGTGGAGGCATCATAATTGTAAACGGCTCTTTCCCGCTTTTAGGATTACATGCGAACAAGCCCTTTTTCATCCATTGTTCATACAATTTCTTTTGCGCTTCATGATGCTGATAATTCTGCGAAAGTGATGACATTCTATTTCCTGTGTGTTCAATGCATTAAATGAAATTGTTATACCATAAAAAAAACCATCCAGAAATAGGCGGATGGTTTTATTAGTTGCAATTGGATTACTCAGAGCTAACGGAGGTAATTCCTTCGACAATATCAACATCTAAAATTATACTTTTAAAATATTCCTTAAGCTGTTTCTGTGCGATTTCTTTTTCTGCAACCCAAATACTTTTGATTAAACTATAAAAGAAAGGGATATATTTGCTAACCGATTGCAAATCACTCGTATTCACTTGAAAAGCGAAGTTAATATGAGTAGCAAGATCTTCCTCAAGGGCTAATATTAATTGAAATCGAGTATAATCTATCTTTTCATCTTGCAACATCATTACAACGATTTCTCGATCGTCAAATGTCTTGGGCTTAGATAATATCTCGTCGTTTATATATCCGCTTATAGTTAATGTGTTTATCCACTGTTCACGATACTCAGTAGCCCCTCCAGGTGGAAAAGGGGCAGTCACCATTCTAATGGAAATAAATGCATCAGCTGTATTAATGTTTTGCCCTTGCGGAGTTATTAATGCGCAATACTCTTCGGTCAAACGCTCTGTGTCATTCGTCCATCCATTTGGAATTGCAAATCGAAATACATAATCTAAGTTTTTCATTTCCAATTCAAAATAATATGAATTAAACGGCCCCATAGAATATCCAGAATCTATATTTTTTGTTTCAAGACTCTTCGCACCTTCCTCTAATATCTTCTGCTTAGGCTCACTTACTTGGCTTATCATCGCCAACATATAATCCTGTTTTTCTTTTGCGTCATCTTCAGTTTTAGACACTTTAATACTTTGAATTAAAACATCTAATAACGGCAGATAGTTATTAATTATGCCAGGGTTTAAAGAATTAATTTGGAACTCAAAGGAAATCAATACTTGTGGATTTTCTACTAAAACAAGAACAACATCATATCGAATATATCCAGCATCAGGATCCATTCCAATAAACACAGATGCCGATCTGTCATCATGTGTTTTAAGTTTCGAATGACTTTCATCAACGCGCCATCCATCTTCGGTATATGATTCCGCTAATTTAGCTTTATGATCAGATAGACCTGTCGCATCGGGACATATTTTCATTCGTATCGAAAGAGAAACTTCTGAAGTATTAAAGTTCACTCCTCCAGGAGTTAATAGACCATAATACGGTTGCTTTGCATTTGCTTCATCGTTTGCCCAATTATTCGGAACCATTAATCTTGTTACGTAAATTGATTTATTTAACTCAAAATCAAAGTGATACGAACTAAATGGAAAAGCTGAAAAATCATCCCTTTTAAAAATTTGCTTAAGTTTTTTTAAGAATTTCATTTTATTTCTTTCTCTTTTACTACATATTACTCAGTTTCAGTCGGCCGAGCAGATGGTGTTTTTTTAAATCGCAAAATAATCCCCGGATCTTCTGGAACATAATCAAGGTTAAACTCCTCCGGTTTTGGTTTGTATTTTTGAACTTGCGTTGAAACGAATGTATACAATTCTTCTTCTGTTAATGGTTTTTTATGAGTCATCACAGTCGTACCTACTTGTATTGCTTGCAACCACCATCCATTAGCTTCTGCCGCATTTCGAATAGCCGGCAAACAAACACTTTTGGTATTCATTTGTCCAATCACTCCTGGAATATTCTGAGCAGCCATCTCCGTATACGCCTTATAATTCGACTCGTTAAATAAGATTTCTCCAAAATTAGGAGGGGTCAATCCCTGTGTTATAAGAAATATCTGCACTTTTGGACTCCACAGCATGGTTGCAAACGGTGGGGTTCCTCGCACAACAATGCTTCCATTTTCGTCTGTCAGCGCAGCCCCTAATTGGAATAATTCTACCACTTGTTCGTCAGAGAAAAGGTGAATCGCATCACGCACTAACATACCATTAAACTTATCTGTAGCGGCAAGCTGCGCATCCTTTAGCCATCCTTGACTTACTAACAAAGAGCCATGACTTGATCCATTATCAAGAACATATCTTGACCACGCCTGGTTATAGTACTCTGCATGTTCTGGCTGCATAAACGGATCAAACGTTTTTACGTTTAAACTAACTCCATCCATTTCCGCCTGCAACACCGCATTCGCAGACCATCGACCTGTTCCACATGCATACTCTAACAGTGCATAAGGTTGCTCTGTCACGAATTCTCTTTTTTCAAAAAATTTATATAACAGGCCATCAAACCCTTCGAACCCCCAGCCTCTCAACTCTCCAGTGGGCGCAGTTGTTTCAATTTCATGGGGTCCAGCTTGCATAGCCACATATAACCGTTGCAATGCGGGTGAATATTTGGTGCTAACGTTATCTTCAACGTCTGTCTCTGTAGCCGCCGAGACTATGGGTATTAAGCACATACAGATGAGTATATGTAAAAATATTTTTTTCATTTTGATTCCTAATAAGTTTTAAAACCCTTACCGGAAGCAGAAGAAAAAATAAAGAAAGTTATAAAAATCTTATATGGTTACCCAGTCGGGCTTATAGACTATAGCCTTATCGTGATTGACAACCACAGGCACTGTCGATTGTTCACGAATAGGAATCATATCAAGTCGCAACATCGCCAAAGCTAAATAATCATGTACGGCTTTAACCTCACCTACTTCTTGACCTTGATACATAACACTGTCACCGATGTTAATCGCACCATGGATTTCATCAAACTGAAGCGGCAATATGCGTTTTCTAACCTGTCCTACATGCTTTGTGCGCGACATCAATTCCTGTCCCATATAGCAACCTTTGGTGAATGAAATGCCATGTAATTCCTCAAATCCCCATTCTAAAATGATCGACCGATCTTTTTCAAAATCTTCGCTGTCTGGAATACCTAAATGAAATCTGTTATGGCAATATTCATTGTGATGGTTCGTTGCTTGTAATGACCGAGACGTCACCAACCAATACCCAAGTTTGGGATGTCGCGGGTCTTGAAACGACACGCCCTCAACAGTATCAAAGGGTTGAAGGCTCCCATATACTCGGCAATCTGCTGAATCCATTTTAAATGCAACATCTAACCTTAATCTATACGGTTGAATGTGCTTCAATAATGCGCTCGCATCGTGTGCAACGATCATCAGTGATTCGCCAAGGTTAACGATAAAAAAATCAAACTGATAACGCCCCTTTGGACTTAACAACGCCGTATAGATCGCTTGATGCGTAAATTTCTCTAACAACCCAATATCCTGAGTAATTAAGCCATTCAAAAAACGGTACCGATCATTGCCAGAAATATAAAACACCTGGCGATTCTGGTCTAAAAACATTCATTAACTCACTGATTTCTTGCGATGTTTAAAATAATCAAATTACAAAGATATTCAAAGTCTTTTTTCAATTCACCACACATCTTTGCGCAACCTCACTCTATGGCGTTACAATTTTTCGAACACATCACGATGATGGGGAATTCAAGATACTAAACCTATAAGCTCCTTTGAATTTGCAGCCTTGATACCCCGATGATCTATAACCTTAAGACTTTATAACTCAGACAAGCGCCTCCTTAAAGGTTTTGCAAGCCTTAGTCATTAATAAAATAGGTGACATTTGTTACAACCCTTGCTCGCAAATAAGGTGATGATTTCCCATATCCCCCTTCATATTCGGCGCCATCATTTCGCAATCTAATTGAAAACGCACCTTGGCTTGCATCTTTAATCTTACCCACTTGACTTTTTGTATTGCTAGCCAATTCCAAAGCTCCCGCGAATGCATTAATCCCTGCTTCTTTTAACATATCAGGCTTAATCTCATTTAATTTTGAATAAAAGAAGGTTGGCGCAGTTGATCCTTTAAAGAAAATTCCCTGTGCAACAAATTGATTGATCACATGGGTTGATTTAAACAACTTTTCAACATCTGTTGTTTCTAATTGAATAGTAGTATCAAGAACATACCTTGCCTGTTTTTCTGGATCAAATCGGTCATTATATCTATCCACCATTTTATCTTCGATCGAAACAGGTAAATCTCCATTGACTTCAGAGGCTTGAAATCCAGACGCCAACAACCCATCAACAACGATACGTTTGTATTCGGCGGCTTTTTGATTCAATGAAACAATATCATTGCCTGCCAAAGAAATGGTTAGCTTCCATATACCTTGATCTGCAACAACATCCTTTTCGCTTAATCCTTTTACATGTATTGATCGATTATAATACGTGTGATTATTAATGGCCTTAGCAATAAAGAAAGCGCCCCCAATCATTCCTAATGCCAAAACGGCACTTGCCATAAAACTGTTATTTCTAATCATGTGTAATCTCCATTTACGTTGACTCTATCTTATCTTTAACGAATCAAAAGTTTCAATCACTATTAAATAAAAAAAACGCCCCTCGGCGAAGGGGCGTTTTTTTATTTTATTTTTGTGTATTAATATCCGAACCAAGAAGAAACACGCCCAAATATACTTGGATTTGAAGGCTTTACATTTGCTGTATGCAAATCTGAACAGAAAGCATTTGCTTTTTCTATTGTTAAGTCATTTACAGTTTTGCCTTTAGCTAATTCAGTAGCAACATATGCTGCCATTTTTTGGCAATTACCCGTACCTGGCAACTGGATCCCAACAGCAACGTATTCTGAGTTGATTTCATCACTTAATCCAGAAAACGCTTCTTCACATAATTCTTTAGCATTTGAGAAATACGAACCACTTAGACCCAACTGAGGATCTAAAATTTTTACAGATGTTGCGATGCCAGTCTCATTATAAAGAACCTCCATCGCAACACGATGCATGATTTTTTCATCAGAGACATAGTTTGTTAAATTAAGATTTAAAGGTAAAAATACCTTTCGAACATTAGTTTGGCTTTGAATTTTATTAGCCTTTTTAAGCGCACCTTTTAAACCCAACCACTCATATTCCTCAGAAATAACATCATCGCAAACCTGTGTTGAAATAACACTTTTGCCGTTTTTTCCAAGCAAAAACTGCAGCTTACTATTTACACTCCAACTTGCCTCTATATCTTTCAATTTTGTTAAAGATGTCCAAGATTGACACGAACCACTTTCAACGCCCGTTAGTCGGTTTGCTCTTAAATATTGATACGCTACATCCGCAGCCCCCAAAGCCATACGCTTACCATACGACCACCAGCTTTCTTTAGGAGCTTGACCAGCAACAAAAGCCTCCCCAATCTGTTCAGCCTCATTAGAAACGGCTGCCTCTTGCAAAGGATTCGGTACTGCTACGTCCTCACTTTGATACGATGAGTGAGGTACAGCCTCTGACAAATAATCACATCCATCTGCTCCTAAATACGAACTGACTGTATCCGTATCTGCCTCGATAAAAAATGAACGGCTGGAATCTGCACGTACCACAGACACTATAGAAAACGCAGCAACAGTTGCTAAAAAGTAAAATCTCATTGTAATCTCCCTTGCCAATCCTTATAGTGATGTTTTTGCAACAAGTCAAGACAGGATTGACAAAATTTTTAACATTTTGTTAACTATCATCTTTTTCAAGCGTTTCCGGCTATAATTTTATGTCTTTCACTTCCTATCCCGATCAAAATCGTTTATAAAAGGACAGAAACAATCAAGGCACCCTCTCATGACAGATACTCCAAAAACACTCTGCTTAATTGATGGATCAGGATTTATTTTTAGGGCATTTTACGCACTCCCCCCTCTATCACGCCCTGATGGTACACCGGTAGGTGCAGTGTTTGGATTTACGTCAATGTTAATGAACCTGATTGAAACTCATAAGCATGATTTGTGGGCGGTTATATTTGATGCCAAACGTCATAACTTTCGCCATGAACTCTATCCTGATTACAAAGCAAATCGTGCATCTCCACCTCCAGAATTAATCCCTCAATTTTCTTTGATTCGTGATGTCTGTAAAACTTTCGATGTTCCATCCGTCGAAATGGAGGGGTATGAAGCTGATGATCTGATTGCAACCTACGCTCATCAAGCTGCTCAAGATGGGTACAAGGTAACGATCGTATCGGGCGATAAAGATTTGATGCAATTAATGACCTCTGATGTAGAACTTATTGATCCTATTAAAAATCGTGTTTTAACCCACGAAGATGTCGCAAAGAAATTTGGAGTCCTGCCTGAAAAAGTAGCCGACGTTCAAGCACTTATGGGAGACTCAACCGATAACGTTCCTGGCATCCCTGGCATTGGTCCCAAAACAGCGTCTGAATTGATCACGACCTATGGCGATCTTGAATCATTACTAAAAAACGCTCATACGATCCCCCAAGTCAAACGACGAGAACTGATTCAAACACATGCAGACGCTGCACGTTTATCGAAACAGTTGGTTCTATTAAAAGCTGACGTTCCCGTGGTTGTGCCTTATCAAGATTTAAAACCTAAACCCATGGATTATAGCAAGGTCATAAACTTTATCACCGAACAAGGTTTTCATCGCTTAAAACCCAGAGCGCTTAATTTCTTTGAAAATCAAGCATCTCCCCTGATTATCGCAGCACTCTCTTCATTAAAAGGAAGCTTTACCTGCATTCAAACGCTTGATGACTTACACACGGCAATTGCAGCAATTCAATCCTTAGGATACGTCGCCATCGATACCGAAACCGATGGGTTAAGCACCAGCACCTGCAACCTGATTGGTATTTCCTTAGCCTGGAACACCGATGGCGGAGTCTACATCCCCATCAATCACAAAGATGCAGAAGGTGTGCGCACCCCAGGTCAGCTGTCCCTTGATGACATTCGTCCAATGTTATTACCCATTCTTCAAAATTCTGGAATCTTAAAAATTGGACACAATATTAAATTTGATGCAGAAGTATTAGCCAATCATGGGCTTCCGCTGGACTCTACAATTTCTGATACCATTGTAATGTCCTATACTCTGGACATGGGGCGTAACAATCACGGACTAGATGAGCTCGCTTTAAAATACTTTAATTATCCAATGGTCTCATACAAAGAAGCTATCGCAACAGCCCCTAAACTGAATCGAAAAGAACCCACCTTTGATTATGTATCCATCGATACTGCAACCACCTACGCCGCAGAGGATGCCTGGATCACTTTGATGTTGCACGATACATTGAAAAAACGATTGATCGATGAAAAATGCACGGGCTTGTATCACTCATTAGACCGACCTTTAATTCCAGTCATCATTGCTATGGAATTGGAAGGTGTTAAAATAGATACAGATTATCTGAATCAGTTGACCGAAACCTTCGAAAACAAATGCAAACAATTGGAACACCACGTATTTCAATTAGCGGGTCAAGAATTCAATTTGGGATCCCCCAAACAATTATCTGAAATCTTGTTTGAAACTCTGAACCTGCCAAACGATCAAAAAAAAGGCAAATCCGGTCATTACAGTACAGACAGCGATGTTCTGGAAAGCCTTGCATTCCAAGGTCATCAGATTGCCGAATACCTATTATCATGGCGCCAATATAATAAACTGATCAACACCTACACTCGTTTGCTGCCTGAAAAAATCAGCCAAAAAACAGGACGCGTTCATACGAATTTTGGACTCACCATAACGACAACAGGGCGCTTATCATCATCAGATCCAAACTTGCAAAACATCCCCATTCGTACAGAGACCGGACGATTAATTCGCAAAGCGTTCATTGCAGATCAGGGATATAAAATTGTATCGTTTGACTATTCTCAAATAGAGCTCCGACTGCTGGCGCATATCGCGGATATTCATGAATTAAAGGAAGCCTTTCATCACAATCAAGACATTCACACATTAACAGCATCTCATGTATTGGGAATTCCCGTCGATCAAATCACCCCCGATCAACGCCGCAGTGCAAAAGCCATTAACTTTGGAATCATTTATGGCATCAGTGCTTTTGGTTTATCCAATCAGTTAAGCGTCTCAAAATCGCAAGCTCAATCTTATATTGATGCATATTTTCAGCGCTACCCCGGCATTAAAGCCTATATGGATAACACGGTTCAACACGCCCGATCTCACGGATATGTTACAACCTTATTGGGGCACAAAGCCTATATCAAGGGATTAGAAGATCGCAACTATGCAATACGCAACTATGCAGAACGCCAAGCCATTAACGCGCCTATCCAAGGTTCCAACGCAGACATCATAAAAAAGGCGATGATCCAAATTTTTGATCAAATTAACCGACACAATTTATCTGCAAAAATGTTATTGCAAGTTCATGACGAATTGGTCTTTGAAATTCCCGAGCAAAACGTTGAAGCAGAAGTTCCCATCATAAAATCGATTATGGAGAACGCCGCAAAAATCAGCGTTCCCATTGTTGTAGATTGTGGTATTGCCGACAATTGGGCAGATGCGCATTAGTTCACTGACTTTAGAGGATATCAACAGCAGCTCTATTATCCCTCCAGGAATGCTCCATGGTTATCAAGCCAAATTTCCAAATCTCTGCGAAGCACGGCTAAAATTTCATAGGATTTTGCCACTGACAATTTAAGTGTTGGATTAGCGACTAAGCATTCTGAAGAAAACTCTTCACCCACCGTATTCACCAAACCATCTAAAAAGCCTTTAACTTGTTTTGTTTTTTCAACAACATTCAGCGAATAAGATCCGATACCTTTGATCGCTCTTAAGATTGGGGTATTTTTTGTAGGCACTAGGGGCTTTATTAACATTCCACACCGAATATAGCCTCCTAATAGATTACGGGTAGATTCAGAAACTCCAATAAAATTTACAATGGGAAACCCTTCTGCCCCCCACAAATTCCCACATCCCTCTGTTAGGATAAAGCATATTATAGTAAATATATTGCCGATTTTATATTGTATATGCAGCTAGAACTCTTAGAGTTTGCACACTATCAGTTTCTTGACAGAACTGTCCGATTCAATTAAGGTTCAATATATATCGACAAGTAAATCAGTTTTTTATATAACCTATAACAGTTAACAAATGATAAACAACCCAGAAAATATCATGACACTTACAATTACGGATGTTGTCAACGCGCTATCTCCATTCGGGGATATTACTGCACGCCACATGTTTGGTGGTTATGGTATTTATAAAGATGGAATTATTATTGCTTTAATGGATGAAGAAGAGGTCTACTTCAAAAGCACACCAACATCCGAGTCTTTTTATCAATCTTTTGATTCGTATCCTTTTGTGTATGAAGGGCAAAGACGTCCCGTGAAAATGTCCTACTGGAATGTTCCAAAAACTGTATTCGATGATTCAACACTATTAGAGCAATGGATTGATATAGCTTATCGATCTGCCTTAACCGCTCAAAAAACAAAAAAGCCCCCAAAGCGGAGGCCTTTGTTATAATAGAATATAGGGCTTACCCCATATACATCCCGCCATTTACGTGCAGCGTATGCCCAGTGATATAGCTTGCTTCTTCACTGGCTAAAAATGCAACCGCGGCTGCGATGTCTTCGGGCTGCCCCATTTTTGCCATTGGAATTCCGGATAAAATGCGTTCTTTTTGTTGATCATTCAACGCATCAGTCATGGCTGTCTGAATAAATCCAGGCGCAACAGCGTTCACAGTAACACTCCGACTTGCAACCTCTGCTGCCAATGATTTAGTTAAACCAATCAATCCTGCTTTGGACGCCACATAGTTCACTTGGCCTGGATTACCCATGGCTCCAACAACTGATGAGATATTCACAATACGACCATATCGACGTTTCATCATTGCCTTAACCGCTGCACGACATAAACGAAAAGCCGAACTTAAGTTCACGGACAGAACTTGTTCCCAATCATCATCTTTCATACGCATGGCCAAACCATCTTTTGTAATTCCTGCGTTGTTCACCAAAATGTCGATTTGTTCATGATCATGTTCAGCCCGATCAAATAATGCATTCACAGAATCTGCATCACCTAAATCACACGGCAAGATTGCAGTTTGACCTTGTGGCAATTCTGCTTGCAGGGCTTCTAATTTGGAAAGCGTCGTGCCGCTCATCACCACAAACGCACCTTGATTAATTAGAAAATGACAAATCGCCTTTCCAATTCCACCCGTTGCCCCAGTTACTAAGGCCTTTTTTCCTTCTAATCTAAACATGATAGTTTCCTTACTTAATTTAATGTAATTTACAACAATCCATAGGATTTATCCAGGGGTTAGCGTAAACGATACATGTAATAGAATCCTCTACCTAAAAAATATCCAGTCATTAGAGAACTCAACAGAGTTTCGATAAAGGCATACTCCACGGCTATAACGTTGTGTGTTGAGGATAGATATCCAAACGCATACTTCAGCATGAAAAACGATAACAATAGAACTAAAGTTGCGTAAGATCCTTGTAACTTGACACTATTAATCTCTTTCAATATGGCTCCCGCGTTTTTTGCAGTAATCCATATCCCTAAACCTGCACCACTGCATATACTCAGCCAACTTAACACTGCGGTGTTGTCTGACAAGAACACCTTATATCTTACTGCAATCAAAACCATGGGCATGATAAGCAACTTTGGAATAGACACTATCCTCTCTTTGAAAGCTTGGATTCCAACATATAGTATATATGCCAAAATACCCCACACCCAGATGGGGGTATCCAAGATAATTGATTTTATCAATTCCACTTAAATTGCTTTCAATATCTTTTTTCTCCCGAATAAGGAGATTAATCTCTAGTAGTATTTGTTAAATAACGCAAGAACATAACTACACGTCCCGCACAATACCCCACCCCAAATCATATCAATGATACTTATAAATAAGGGCCATTTATGAACAATCGCTAGGTTGGTTAGGTCATATATTGCATAAACTAAAAAACCAAAAATGGCACCCCACATCATAGCTTTCATAGGAACACCTTCGGCCAGGGGCATTACGAAAAGAATTATTCCCAAAGATAAACATACATATACTAATGCCGCAGCTACATAGTTTATTTCCATCTCACCATCTTTGAAATGCATAAAGGATCCAAGACTTTTAATATACAAAGGCTTTGCAAGATAGCCTAGCCAAATCATATCTAATATGACAATACAGACCATCAGAATTAACATATTTTTGATAACCAACATAAGTCTTACTCCTTTTTAGAGAATATCTTTCAACACACCTTCAATATCTGCAGGCGTTTCCACCGATACAACGGCTGCATCAGAAACGATACGTTTTACCAAGCCCGCCAATACTTTTCCGCTACCGACCTCAACAAACTGAGTCACACCGCGCGCTGTTAACGACTGAATCGTCTCACGCCAGCGCACACGTCCGATAACCTGTTGAACCAACAATGCTTTGGCTTCATCACCAGTACTCACCAAATCACAACTTACGTTGGCGATCAGTTTTCCATGCAATGTTTCGGGGGTCGCAACTGGCTCTAACGCTTTTTCCATTACAAGTGCCGCAGGTGCCATTAACGCACAATGAAAGGGAGCACTTACTGGTAACAGTAACGCCCGCCTGAACCCAAACTCTGCTGCTTTTGCAATGGCTTGGTCGATGGCTGTTTTATGCCCACTAATCACAATTTGTTCAGCGGAATTATCATTGGCCACGGAACACTTTGCATCACGTGATGATACCAATTCACATAACGCTTCTGCTTGTTCAATGCCACCCGCACCAATCAATGCCGCCATAGCACCCACACCCACAGGAACCGCTTGTTGCATTGCATCCCCACGAATTCGTAATAATCGTGCAGTGTCCGCTAAAGCAAACGTCTCAATTGCTGCATGAGCAGAATACTCACCCAACGAATGCCCTGCAAAATACGAATCACTGATATCCTTTGATGCATGTTTCTTAAGCACTTGAAATACCGCCATGCTCACTGCCATCAATGCTGGCTGAGTGTTGCGAGTCAACGATAATTCCTCTAATGACCCATCAAACATCATCGTGGATAACTTTTGATTCAATGCATCATCTACTAAATCTATGACCTCTTTCGCTTCTGGAAATGCTTCATAGACAGCTTTGCCCATTCCAATTGCTTGGGATCCCTGCCCAGGAAATAAAAATGCAATCATGCTTATGCTCCTGTTAAAATCCGATCAAACAATTGTTTTACAGTTGGAACAAACCCATTTGCATAAAACGGATCCGTCGCAAACCGATATGCGTTATGCCCGGCAAACATCAAGTTATGTTCAATATCATTATTGTGTACTGCATCTTGCAATGTTTTTTGGATACAAAACGATCGCGGATCAGGTCGCCGTCCCGTTGTAAACGAAGGCTCTTCCTGTGTCCAATTTGAAAACTGACACGCACTTAAACACCCCATACAATTCGTCTGATCTTGTAAAATGTGTGCTGACGATTCTGGCGTTACAAACACCATCGTCTCATCCGGTGTTCTTAAACCTTCCGTAAATCCTTGATTCATCCATGCCGTTACGTTCGCAACATCCGCAGGTTGAAAATAGACTATGCGTTGACGTGGCCCCATTGGAACACCCGCTGAAAATACATCGTCTCCAGCACTTCGATACGCAACCTGACGGTTGCTTCGGTCAATTAAATCTTGTAAGAAAACATTCCTCACAGCCGATGAGTAAAATCCAGTCGGACTAAATTTGTTTAAAAATACGTCCCCGTCTTTTAACGTCAACAGTTTCTGCTTCCACGATGATGGGATTGGGCTTTCTTGCGTCAACAATGGACGCGTACCAAATTGAAATGCGACCGGCCCCACATCTGGATTATCAATCCAATCGTTCCATTCATTCAACTGCCATACGCCACCCGCCATCACGATGGGGATTAACACTAAACCAAAACTGTTCATTAATTTCCGCAACTCAACAACTCGCCCATAAGGATCTTGAGGTTGAAGAGGATCTTCACTGTTCGATAATCCATTATGACCACCTGCTTTCCAGGGATCTTCATACACAACACCACCCAAAAAATCAGACAGTTTACTGTAAGATCGTTTCCACAACGCATTAAATGCACGGGCAGACGATACGATTGGATAGTAATGAACTTTATATTTTGTTGCAATTTCTGCTAATTTATAGGGCATACCGGCACCACAGGTGACTCCGTCGATTAAGCCTTTTGCTTTATCAAGAATGCCTTCTAAAATACGTTGAGCGCCACCCATTTCCCACAATACATTCATGTGGATACGACCATTATCGCCAGAAATATCTTTAGCAATTTTTGCTTGTTCGATGCCGCCAAGAATCCCAAATTCCATTAATTCTTCATGACGTTCTTGACGCGTTTTTCCTTTATAAACAATCTCAACCAGATTACCTTCGGCATCATAAAAATCAGCGTTCACACCAGAAAACGTACCAATACCACCGGCGGCAGCCCAGTTACCTGCGGTAACTCCATTGGTCACGCCAATTCCTTTTCCACCCTCGATCAGGGGAAAGACCTCTTTTGCCGACATGTTTAACTTTTGAATAATGCTCATAAAAACTCCTATTAATGTAAACACTTGCATCGGAATGGAGCCCCGAAAGGCTCCTATCCAACGTTTGCCTAGCTATACTTTAAGCAGGCATTGCGTCCAATTGTGGAATGTTCTTCATGGTCAATCTTAAGCGACCTTTATCATCAATTTCCACTAACTTTGCACGAACTTTCATGCCTTCAGATAAATACTCTTTCACATCTTTAACACGTTCATCAGAAATTTCGCTGATGTGTAAGAATCCATCTTTACCAAAATCAAAGCGTACGAAGGCTCCGAATTCTTTTATGCTAACAACTTCACCAATATATAATTGATTAACTTCTGGCATAAAGCTAATCGCTTTTACGCGTCGCAATGCTTCATCAGCACCCGCTGAATCTGTGGCGAAAATTTTAACCGTACCATCTTGTTCGATGTCGATCTTTGCACCTGTTGTTTCACACAATTCGCGAATATTCTTACCACCGGGTCCGATTAATTCACCGATTTTTTCTTTATCGATTTTCACAGAATACATGCGGGGCGCATTGACATTCACCTCACCACGAGAATCCGCTAATACCTTGTTCATTTCGCCCAAAATATGCAAACGACCTGTTCTAGCTTGCGTCAATGCTTTATCCATAGTGGACGTTGTAATGCCGTTGATTTTGATATCCATTTGCAAAGATGTAATACCCGTTTCAGTTCCTGCAACTTTGAAATCCATATCTCCAAGGAAATCTTCATCACCCATAATGTCCGACAAAACTACTGAATGCTTATCGCCCGTTACCAACCCCATCGCAATACCTGCAACAGGTGCTTTTAAGGGAACACCAGCATCCATCAATGATAATGATGCAGCGCACACTGTCGCCATGGATGATGAGCCATTACATTCTAAAATATCCACAACTGTACGCAATGAATATGGGAATGTTTCACGAGAAGGAAGCATTGGATGCAATGCGCGCCATGCTAATTTTCCATGACCAATTTCACGACGCCCAGGAGATCCAGCACGGCCTACTTCACCCACAGAAAATGGAGGAAAATTGTAATGCAACATAAAGGGTTCTTTTTGCTCACCTCTTAAACCATCAATCATCTGCTCATCCAAAGATGTTCCCAATGTTGATACGCCTAATGCTTGAGTTTCCCCACGAGTGAAAACCGCGCTACCATGAACTTTTGGTAACACACCAACTTCAACCGTAATTGGACGCACTTCGTCAAAGGCACGACCATCAATACGCTCTTCATCAATTAATACTTTTGAACGCACAACATCGTATTCAACTGCTTTAAATGCACGACCAAACGTAATCTTATCAAACGTCGGGTCAGTGTCATAATTCAAGGCAATCATCGCATTTTCTTTTAATGCATCAACAATTGCACAACGATCTTGTTTCATTTTAACTGAATAAGCGCCTTTTAAATCCTGTGTGAATTTTTCAGCAATGACTTTTTTCATCGCTAAATATGATTCAGACAAAACGGGTTTATCCCATGCTTCTTTGCCTGCTTCTTTCGCCAAGGCTTGAATCATTTTAATGACAGGTTGGAAAGACTCATGCGCAAATTCCAACGCTTTTAACATCTTTTCTTCAGATAATTCATTGGTTTCAGATTCAACCATCAATACGCCTTCATGCGTACCAGCAACGATTAAATCTAAATCAGATTCAGCAATTTCAGCAAAAGTTGGGTTAAGAATCAATTTATCATCAACTAATCCAACACGCGCAGCTCCAACCGCATGTTCAAATGGAATTCCAGAGATTGCTAATGCAGCAGACGCCCCCACAATAGCAAGTATATCCGAATCGTTTTCACCATCAAAACTTAATACCGTACACATTACTTGTGTTTCGTTATAGAATCCTTCTGAAAACAATGGACGAATCGGACGATCAATCAAACGTGATGTTAATGTCTCTTTATCGCTTGGACGACCCTCACGTTTTAAATATCCACCAGGCACACGACCTGCCGCATAAAACTTTTCTTGGTAATTCACCGTCAATGGAAAGAAATCCACATCCTTCTTGGGTGTCTTTGAAGCAACAACCGTACACAACACCATGGTCTCGCCATAGCTTACTAATACAGCACCCGTCGCCTGACGAGCTAGTTTTCCCGTTTCAATCGACAGCGTTCGACCGCCCCATTGTATTTCTTTTTTCACAACTTTCAGCATTTAACTTCTCTTTCTATAAGTAAAAAGTGGCAATCAATACCCTTGATTGCCACTTAAATTTTTAATCATCAGCTTTAAAAAAATTAGCGACGAAGTCCTAATTTTTGAATTAATTCAAGATATCGTTGTTGGCTCTTGCCTTTAACATAAGTCAACAATCTGCGGCGGCGACCCACCAAAATTAACAACCCACGACGAGAGTGAAAGTCCTTGCGGTGTTCGCTCATGTGATCTGTTAAGTTACGGATACGTTCCGTCAACACAGCAACTTGTACCTCAGGAGACCCAGTGTCTCCAGCAACAGTTGCATAACTCGTAATAACTTCTTGCTTGCGTTCAGCAGTAATCGACATCGTCAAACTCCATTTATAAATACATTTTTCGGATAAAATACCAAGTCTTTAACAAACCCAGTCGCAATAATGTCAGTCTCATCAACAGCAAACACCATCTCCCGATCTTGCAAACTTACAGGGATGCTTTGACCTCTGGATATACGTGTAATTGCTGATTCCGTACAGGAAACCGCCGGGATGTCGTCCAGAACGGTCCTAATGGGGATAATAGCAGACACTATTTTCGTTGCCACATTATCATCGATTTTAAAGTCTTTTTCAAGCACAATCGCATCGTCAATCAAAAACCGTCCAACTCGATCACGTCGCAAGTATACAACATGCGCAACCGTCCCCAAAGCTATCGCTAAGTCCCTTGCCAAAGCCCTTACATAAGTTCCTTTACTACACGTCATTTGAAGTGTTGTTTCCGTGTGATGATGTTCGACAACCTTCAACTCAAAAATTTCAATCTGCCGAGATTCCAATTCAACCTCTTCACCTTTTCGTGCACGATCAGAGGCTCGCTTTCCATCGATTTTCAACGCCGAAAAAATGGGCGGCATTTGTTGAAGAGTCCCTATGAATTGTTGCAACGCAGCCTCAATAGATTCAAGCGTAGGAACCACATCACTCGTCGCGATGATGTCGCCATCACGATCATCCGTATCCGTTTGAACTCCCCACAAAACCCTGAAAGTATACGTCTTTTGCGCATCCATGATCATGGGGATCGTCTTGGTTGCATACCCAATCGCTACGGGCAGCACTCCACACGCAAACTTGTCCAACGTCCCTGCATGCCCAATCTTTGTTTTTCGTGGAAACGCTCGCTTTAAACGATTCAATACATGCGCAGACGTCACCCCTTCTGGCTTATTAATATTCAACCATCCGCTGATCATTACCCCCTCCAATTTTCACGCACTATAACACAAAAAGCCCCGTTTCCGGGGCTTTTTTTAGTTCGTAACTGAGTGGTATTAAATTACCATTGGCTTCCAAAACCAACGGCCAAATACACATCCCATAAAGAACCGCTTCCGTTCACCAAGAAAGGAATAGACCCCACCCCTTGCAGCTTAACCTTTGGATCAACTTTTGCTGTTACTCCATAGTAATCTGCACGAAACTGTACCCTCAAAAAGTTTTTTGATTGAGAAAAACATTCATAGGTTAATGACCCACCTAAGCCAGCAAGTGTATCAAGATTTAAACTGAAAGCATCTTTAGCTTCTTTCGGAACATAGTGCTCGTCTATGTATTGAAATAATTTATTTATAGCAAAAACCGAAGTCAAACCATAATGAACACCCAAAGCAAAATGATGCTTGTCATTTACCATATATCCTAACCGTACCGCTGGGGAAATTACCGTTGCCTCAAACCCCAATGTAACATCATTCACAAAACGATGAGAATACCCCCAATTGAACTGAATACTTGGACACCATATCGACCCACTTCCAGCTTCAGATTTAAGTTTCAAATTACCACTTGCATCAACCTCATACCATTGCAAGCCTCCACCAGCAAAAAGCTTCCCGCCTCCTGCTTGTAATCCTAAGTAAAACCCCTTACCTGCCGCTGTAGATTCAGCCTTAACACCCGTTAAAGATACAACAGTCAATACAGCTGCTAATAAAAATTTCTTCATATTTTGCACTCATTTGTTTATAAAATAATACATATAGAGAATTTTAGAAGATTTGGCAAATACTTTAAACACTTCACCCCTATAAAAAAAGCCCCGTTTCCGGGGCTTTTTTTATAGATATTCTAATTAAGAAAATTAGAATTGGTATCCAGCTGTGAAACCAACAGTTGTAGAAGAAGTGCCTACTGCAGTTTTTGCCGCGCCTTCACCAGTTTCTTTGTTGAAATCTTTTACAGATTGACCATATAAGCCAACGAAGAAGCTTTCACTTACTTTGAAATCAGATCCAACGCGAACTGACCAAGTCATGTTACCTTCTGGAAGAGTATCTTGACCAGTTGCACTTACTAGCTTGCTATAACCAAGTCCACCACCGATGTATGGCATTGCAGCTTTTAATGGTAATCCAACGCGAGCTTGTAAACTTGGAGTCCAAGTAAGTTTTGTTGTAGACGTTGCTCCATCAACACCAGAACCTTCATAAACAATTTCAAAGTTTCCTACTTGTGCATCAACACCTAAGTATACTGAATTTGCAACAGTCATACCCCAACCAGCAGCAATTTCAAGAGCCGCACCGATTCCGTACACATCACCATCAACAGCTTTGTCGTCTTTTTTGTTTGTAACGCCAGCTCCGTTAGCAGCTAAACCACCGCGAGCGTAAAAACCGCCCCAGTTAGCTTCAGTTGCAGAAATTGATACAGCTGCTAATGCAGTTGCTAATAAAATTTTCTTCATAATTTGTAATCCTTTAAAGTTTTTCTAACTCAATCTATATACTAGATCTCCACTGACCCAGCCAATATTTTTTTACACTTACCTTATAGTTTTTTTCACGATCGTTGCATGTTTGCAACAACTTACTATTCAAAGATTAATATGCAGTTAATTTTCAGTATTATTTTTGTTCAACAATGCCTCAATCTTTGATCCATATGAAAATGATGTATCTTCTTGGAACTTGAATTGGGGCACATACTTAAATGTAATTTTGGGTGCAATGGCATGACGGATGTGTGACCCCAGCTCATTCAATGATGCGATGATATCTTTTGTTTCATCCGCATCATGAATCCCTAATGGCAGAACAAACACCATTGCATTTCGCAAATCAGGACCGACCGTTACACACGTTACTGTAATAGATACACCCTCTAATTTCGGATGATAAAAATCACCTTGTGTAAACACATCGGCAACCAGATGGCGTAAATCTTCCCCAACACGCAACTGACGTTGAGTCGGCATATTGGGGGCTGTTTTTTTTGCTATACCTTTTTTATGAAACGACACGGGCAATCTCTTCCACTTCGAAACATTCAATCATATCTTTTTCTTTAATGTCTTGATAACTTTGCAGGGCAATACCACATTCAAAGCCTTCACGAACTTCTTTCACTTCTTCTTTTTCACGTCGCAATGATTTCAAATCACCTTCATGAATCACAACGTTGTCACGAATCAAACGAACTTTACAGCCACGTTTTACCGTACCACTTGTGATCATACAACCCGCAATTTTACCAGAACCAGTAATTGTAAATACCTGACGGATTTCTGCATACCCCAAGAAGTTTTCTTTAAGGTGCGGCGACAATAATCCAGACATCGCTTTTTTCACATCATCAATTGCTTCATAAATGATTGAATAATATCGAATATCAACGCCTTGACGCGCCGCAGTTTCTTTTGCTTGAGGAGTCGCACGCACGTTAAAGGCTATGATCATCGCATTGGATGTATTCGCTAAGCTAATATCGCTTTCAGTAATACCACCAACTCCACCATGCATCACGCGCACGGAAATTTCTTCATGAGCCACTTTCAACAAACTAGTTGAAATCGCTTCCAAGGATCCATGAACGTCTGCCTTAATAATGACATTCAACCATTGATGTTTCCCATCCTCGTCCATTGTCAGCAATGAACGTTGTTGTTGAGACATCACCTTGTTACGTTCGTCTTGATATTTCTGACGATAACGCTCAGCAATTGCTTTTGCTTGTGATTCATTTTCAACGACAAGGAACTTATCACCTGCGATAGGCACGCCACTGAACCCCATAACTTCAACAGGAGTTCCAGGATCAGCAGAGGTTATCTTTTGACCAAGGCTGTTTTGAAGAACTCGAATACGACCCGTCTCGGCACCCGCCACAAACAAATCACCCACATTTAACGTTCCGCGTTGAACAAGAACCGTTGCAATGGCTCCGCGCCCTTTTTCTAATCTAGCTTCCACAATCGTTCCATCAGCCGCTCGATTTGGATTCGCTCTCAAATCCATCATTTCAGCTTGCAACAAAATTGTTTCTTCTAATTTTTCTAATCCTAGTTTCTGCTTAGCTGAAACTTCAACTGCCAAAATATCGCCGCCAAAATCTTCTAACACAATTTCATGAGACAATAATTCATGACGCACTCGCATAGGATCCGCACCTGGTTTATCCATCTTGTTAATTGCAACAATAATGGTAACCCCTGCAGCTTTAGCATGGTTGATCGCTTCAATAGTTTGTTCTTTAATTCCGTCGTCCGCAGCAACAACTAATACAACGATATCTGTTACATTCGCTCCACGAGAACGCATTTCACTGAATGCTTCATGACCCGGGGTATCAATAAATGTAATACGTTTTCCGTTGTCTAACGTAATCTGATATGCACCAATATGCTGAGTAATTCCACCCGCCTCTTTCGCAGCCACATCTGTTTGACGCAGCGCATCCAACAGCGATGTCTTACCATGATCAACGTGCCCCATGATGGTCACCACAGGTGGGCGAGATATCAACGTAACATTTTCATCTTCTTGACTTAGAATGTCGCGCTCAATATCTTCATTGCCGACGCGTTCAACTTTATGACCGAATTCTCCAATAATTAATTCTGCGGTATCTGCATCAATGATCTCATTAATGCTAACCATCATACCCATTTTCATCAATGCTCTAACAACATCAACCGCTTTTTCCGCCATACGATTTGCAAGGTCTTGAACAGTAATCGCCTCTGGCAACTGAACCGTTCTAATTACTTTTTGAAGCGTTCCATCTTCGAATGCTTTGCGACGTTCTTTTTCTCTAGCTCGTCGAATCGATGCCATGCTGCGCTTTTTAGCACCTTCATAGTTTTCATCAAACGCAACTTGAACGTTTACTTTCTTTGTTTGTCTGCGCTCAGTATCTCGTACAACTCTAGGCAATGGAACGATGCGTTTCTTTACCGCACGAGATTCTTCCTCGGTCTCTCCCACTGCATCAGTTTTAAACCGCTCTTTTGGCTTAGAAAGCTCTTTATGCTCCACATCTTTCAACGGAACCTCAACAACCGGAGCTTCGACGTGTTCTACGGGTTGCTCAGTTACACTAACTCTTTCGACCAGAGCCTCTTCTTTAATTTCAGCCGTCTCTTTTTGAGCCTGTTTTAAAGCTTGTAAACGCGCTTGAATTTCTTCAGTCTTTAAATTACCTGATAGTTTTTCTTCTAGTGAAGACTCTTTATTGACATCAGTTCCACGACGTTTTTTCACTTCTACGACTACAGACTTGCTGCGTCCATGTGTAAAACTTTGTCGAACACGATCTCCCTCAGACCCAATAGCCTTAGATACATCCTTTGAAAGCGTTAATGGCTTGCGTTCTTTAGGAGGGTTGTTGTTGTTGTCAGTCATGTAAAGCTTTTCCTCTAATTTATTGCTATGTTAGGACTGTGCCGTAACATCGTCCTGCGACCACAATTCGCGCGCACGCATAATTAAGTCTGATGCTTTTCGTTCTGTAATCACACCTGGAAACATTTCAGTTAACTCATCAGTTGCAAGTCCAGCAAAATCATCTATTGTTTTAACATCATTTTTGGCTAACGTAATAAAATCAGCAAACTCTAATTCTGGAAAAAACGAAACAAGCTCATCCGATCCATTTAATTCAGTGTACTCTTTTTTAAAATTAGCCTCTTGATGAATAATATATTGCTTCCCACGATTTTGCAATTCTTGGGCAATATCCTCATCGAATCCCTCAATCGCTTTTAATTCTTCAGGATCAATCTCAGCAATTTCCCTGACGCTTTCAAAACCTTCCCCAACTAATAAATGAGCAATCACGGAATCTACATCCAATGCATCAATAAATGTTTGAGATAGTTTTTTGTAACGCTCTGCACGACGCGCTTCAGCATCTGATGCTGTCATTACTTCAATCTGCCATCCCGCTAACATGGAGGCTAATTTTACATTTTGCCCACGTCGACCGATTGCAATACTCAATTGATCATCAGGAACGATGACTTCAATCCGTCGATTATCCTCATCCAATACTACACGCTCTACTTCAGCAGGCGAAAGGGCATTAACAATTGTTGTTGCAGGACTTGGAGACCACGCAATCACATCAATTTTTTCTCCCTGCAATTCGTCCACAACGGCTTGCACACGGCTACCACGAACACCTACGCAACTACCCACTGGGTCAATGCTTGGGTCAGATGAATATACTGCGATCTTTGCACGGCTACCAGGATCTCTGGCAACGTTTTTAATTTCGATTACGCCATCATAAATCTCAGGAACTTCTTGAGCAAAAAGTTTGGCTAAGAAAATTGGATGTGTACGAGACAGCAAAACCTGCATTCCGCGATGATCATTTTTTATGTCTAAAACATAAGCACGAATGCGGTCGCCAGGTCTAAAACTTTCTCTTGGAATCATCTCTTCACGACGCAAGAACGCCTCAACTTTATTCAAATCAATGACAACACCTGTAAAGTCCGAACGCTTTACAACTCCACTGATCACTTGATGCATTTTATCTTTAAATTCAGCAAACTGTTTTGCGCGCTCAGCTTCGCGCATTTTATTATAAATAACTTGCTTTGCGGTTTGGGCAGTAACTCGACCTAAATTGATAGGGGGCAAACTCTCTCTAAGAACTGTTCCAATTACAGCATCAGGATTCTTTTTATGAGCATCTTCCAAAGAAATTTCCGTATACGGATCCATCACCTCTGCTACAACATTATGACACAAATACAGTGTGATATCCGCTGTCTGTCGGCTGATCCTGGCTTCAATCTCATATTCAATGCCATATTTTGCACGAGCAGCTTTACGAATCGCCTCTTCTACAGCGACGTAAATTTCGTCTGCATTTAATCCTTTTTCTTGCGCAACAGCGTCAATTACTTGAATTAACTCAGGTTTCATTTCTGCTCTTTCCTCTCTCTCATCTTTAATTCTATCATATAGTCTAAGTCTAGTTTAGCCTTAACAATATCGTCAAATGCAACTTCTACTAAATTTTCTAATGTTGGAATTTCTGATTTTATATACGCATGAGTCTCACTCACCTTATCCAAAATCCCTTTAAATTTCTTAGATCCTTCAAAAGGTACTGCCGTTTGAATATTGATTTTATACCCAACAAATCGGATATAATCCTTTTTATCCACCAAGGGGCGATCAATGCCAGCAGAGCTTACTTCTAACATATAGGCTTTATGTATAGGATCTTCAACATCTAAATGTGTTGAGATGGTTCGATTTGCTTTCATGCACTCTTCAACCGTCACCGGAACAAAATCCAATCGCTCAATTAGGATTTCCAACTTAGGTTTATCGTGCTCCATAAAACGTATTTGAACAATCCCAAATCCAAGGCTGTTCAACGGCGCTTCAATTATATTTTGTATTTTTGCATTTATACTCATGCAGCCCTCTTAAAAAATAAAGGTGAGCGCTAGCGCTCACCTCCTGCTCACTTCAATTAACAGAAATCTGTCAATCCTTAGCGTGAGTAGAACTCAATCACAAGATGAGGTTCCATCTGGACGGGATAAGGCACATCTTCAAAGCGAGGAGTTCTTAAGAACTTACCCTTCATATGCTTGTGATCCGCTTCCAAATAATCTGGAACATCGCGCTCATTCGACTTCATTGCTGTTAAAACAATCAAGTTATCCTTGAATGAATCAACCAACACAATCTCATCACCATCTGATACCGCGCAAGATGGAATATCCACGCGCTTACCATTTACTAATACATGACCGTGGTTTACGAATTGACGTGCAGCAAACACTGTCGGAGCAAATTTCATACGGTAAATTACCGCATCCAAACGACGCTCTAACAAGTTAATTAAATGTTCACCTGTGTCACCGCGACGACGCACTGCTTCCTCGAAATAACGACGAAAGCGACGCTCGCTCACATTTCCGTAATACCCTTTCAGCTTTTGTTTTGCCATAAGCTGAATAGCATAGTCTGTGGGTTTTTTACGACTCTGGCCATGTTGACCAGGAGCGTAGTCACGCTTGTTAATCGGACTCTTGGCACGTCCCCACAAATTAACGCCTAAACGACGGTCAATTTTATATTTACAATTAATACGTTTTGACATCGATCCTTACCTATTTTTTTAAATCATTATCCAAAGATATGTTTGGATTTTTCAAACCCGAATTTGCACCTTTTAAAAGAAAATGTCAACAAAGAATTTCATGATACAACTCTACACTATTAAGAATTATTTTCATCGCAACGAAAACCTATAACATTAAACCCACTGACCTACCCCTCTTTGTATCAAAATTTTCTTTTTCATTTAAAAAATAAGTGCTAATAAATAGACAGGATGATCGTACAAAATTAACCCTTATAAATCATAATAATAAGCGCCCTTTTTGAGTTTATGATTGGCTCGCTTTTTGTCTTCAATCTATTGACAAACACAAAAAGCTCCTTATTAACACAGAAAATTAGGAGACCTTTAAAATGAGACCTATCTTATCTATTATTATGATTCTATGCTTATTACATACTCAATCATATCATGCTGCATATCGCTGTGTGGACACTGTGGCAACACCATCACCGCCTTCTTTTTTGCAACGGGGGCTAGAAAAGGTCAAGCTTTGGACATCTTCAGCATCAAAACAATCCACAAACCTAAATCAATTAGAAGCCGGGGTCGAAATAGCAACCCCATCTCTCCTACCTTCTTTTTTAGATATAACGACCAGCTTAAAAGAACAAACAACTACCTTAAAACAACACTTTTTTGCATTTATCAACACCCCTCTTGGATTCACAGCAACCTTTCTTACAGGCACCCTACTTGTATTTTATTCTCTCTATTTATTTGTGGTGGGCTTTTCTGGCTGGCTTGATGAAATTCCATTCAGTGTTTCATCAAAAAGGTTTACTCATTTATTTTTATCAGAATACCAGCCCCTGGACGTTTGCATGAATTTTCTGGCTAACAAAAAAGATCTTAAACGCACTAGATCTTTTTCACATTACGATCACGCGTCTGGATATAACGGCATACCCTTTGAAGAGGCATTACCTATATGGCTTAACAACGCACAAAATCTTGTTTCTATGCTCAGCACCCTTGTTTTAACAAAACGATCAGTAGGCCTATCCTATACCCCCGAATCTAACGAGTTTTATGTGCATTTTGCAAAGTTTATATACACCCATGCGGCCTCTCTTAAAAAGGATTATGTCTGCACCTTTGAATTGGGTAAAGATGATTTTCTTGATGCGTTCACTGGGTGTCAAGAAGACTTTCAAAAATATACTTCTTATGATTCTCCTTTTCAAATTTCAGAATCTGCTGATGCGGCGATTCAATTCAGACGCTGGGATATCAAGCGGGAGTTAATGAGACCTTCTGATGTGGCCAGTCGACTTCACTTTCAACAGAATAATCGCAATACGCAAAAGTATCCTCAGTTAGATTATTCCCCAAATCCGACACCCTTCGATACGATAGCAGCAACCTCAATGCAGCGTCATTTAATGCAATTGAATAATCCCCTGTCCCTTTCAGACGCAGTTAAAGATCGAGTTGAAAACAATCTTCAAATCATGATGCAATTGAATACGATGCTGCATAAACTAAGACTATGGGAAAAAGTCAGCGAAGCCGATGTATTGGCTTTATCTACGCTAGTACGCTCCGTGTTCATCGCGAATCAAATTGCTTTAACATCAGATGTAGGATGCGACTTAGACCTAGTCAACGGAATGTTTAAACTTCTATCTTGTTTCGAGGGTTCCAGCTCTAACATTCCAGTAGGAGCACCTGTTCCAAACGATGCTCAAGCGTGGTTTGTGCCGGACACTTCAAACGGAGTTCGCCATGTTGTTGCAGTTGCAAAGAAAGCTCCTATTACAGAAGTCATATCCACATGGTTAACACAGTCTACTGCAGTTATGCACAACTT
Organism: Candidatus Paracaedibacteraceae bacterium UBA6184; assembly: GCA_002422845.1. GTDB lineage: Bacteria > Pseudomonadota > Alphaproteobacteria > UBA6184 > UBA6184 > Bodonicaedibacter. The sequence goes on along the minus strand of DITM01000030.1, from coordinate 25,828 downwards.
GTGGGGTGTTGCAAACAGCCTGCATCACCACATATGTAACGCAACCTCTGAAGGACAAATCGATGCGTTACGAGAAAATCCGCCCAAGTTGGGTTAGTTCGCCACGATGCATATTTGCAAGGTGATATTGGTTGTGATATCCGTTTTAATGATACGGGCACTCAAGAGATCCTCTGCCACTCAGGCACCGCTCCACAGCTCGACAAAGAGGGGGGCGACTTAGCCTCTAACGTTCCCGTCCGTTGGGAGGGTAAATTGTGGTTAACGCCTCACAATCTGAATCCATCGCATGTTAATAAAGTGATCATCGCTACCAGTCTATTATGGCAGGAATCACGCTCACAGACCCGCCCTTATTCTCCTTCTATTTTAGAAAGTGCAGATCTTTCAGCAAGCAACTCACACAACACTGATACCCTTAAATTAACACCTGATAATTCAGCGTCATCTTCAAAATCCCGCCTCACTATTTCTGATGAGGCAACCACAGATACAACAACTTCATCCTCTGACAGTTCATCAGACAAAGCCTCCGACAGCAAGTCTGATCCCTCTTTATCTAAAAGCAACTCTGCTGAACTAAGCGAAGACTTATCATCATCTGGATCAAGAAGCCACTCCCCATCTCTTCCCACGGCCAACGCAACCGGCGATGGCATTACTGAGTTGTATTATATGCTAAACCGTAAATTAAGCAAAATAATGGTCAACACAACTTCTTATATTAACGAAACGTTGCTATCAACTCTGACGATATCGACTAACAATCCAGCTTATAGCCCGACTGATCAGATAATTTATTGGTTAGATTACACAGCTGGTTGTTGTAATAGCAATGAACTTCGTATATTAAATCGTGGGATTATTTCAGAAAACCAAATTACATCAACGCAATCAGCCTGCACATTTCAATATCTAGGGAATTCTATTACGTCCTATTATGTATCTCCTGATACCAATGATTTGTTTATGGGAAGAGGGGGAACAGGTATGGGGGGAACACTGTATTGGGCACCCTATAATCACCAAAGCAATACATGCACACAAACAGAAAGACAAATTCAAAGTGGTCCAGGTATGGGCATTAGTAATTATCCTAATAATTTATATTACAACTCATTAGCACAAAAATTATTAGTTACCTATGGAATAACATATCTTGCCATCTGGGATTTTAATGCTACTGCACCCACGGCTCAATTAAAAAATCTCTTTTTTGTCTATAATACATCAGGAATAGACAGAGAGGCTATCGAATCTATGGCCTATGATCACCACTCAAAAGAACTGTATGTTCAATTTTCGTATAATTCGTCAATCAGAATCCTGAAAAAAGCACCTTTTGATTTTGGCAACCCAACTTATCTAACAAACTTTCGAACACTTAATACTTTTTCTCCATATCTTGGCGAGATAATTGGTATTAGAAATTAGTGTACATCCTTAGATTAATTAAAACATGCAGCACAACAACTCAATTTTATGGGTATTATGCTGCCGGTTTTTCTTACAAAGTTTGTAGATAAAAATGCACTTAATCACACAAGTGTCGATATTAAAATGGAGATAATTGGAGGGAGTTAATACATCTTTGTTGTTTGAAAAGCACATACTCTCCTGCATTTTTGAGTTTAATTGAGCGTATGTTTTTACTTAATCACTACTCTAAAGTGTTCAGAGGTATAGGTTTTGATATTCAAACTGTCAACAGCACCAGTGAATTTACCGTCTTTCCAAATGCCGCAAACATGAAATACATTTTTATTCCTTAGAACAACTAACATAAAAGCCCCCATTCGGGGGCTTTTTTATGACGCAAAATGTTGTGCGATGAACAAATATCCCCTAACCCCAAACAGAACATTGATGGGAAACGTAATGCCCAACGATAATAAAAAGACGGCAGAATTATTTGCATTGGGCAAAGACTCTCTCATCACGCAGGGTGCTGCGATATACGATGCACTTCCCATTAAAATCATCAGCAACGATATCCCTCCTGCTGAAAGACCGAATAAAATCCCTGCAATCAATCCAAACATAGCTCCAAACAGCTGAAGCCCAATCCCCCACCATACAAATTTTAAGCCCACATCTTTAATTTGATCCCAATAATGCCCCGCTTCCATCCCCATCGACAACATAAAAAATGTCAAGACCCCAACGAACAAATCACCATAAAATGGTTTTAAGCTCTCCAAAAAGGTAACATTGGCAACTGTTCCAACGACCAATCCAAACAAAAGAGCAACGATCGTTTCATGATAAAAGACTTTGCGTAAGATGGTTGGTAAATGGAACCCTGATTGAGTTTGATGGACTTGATGTAACCCCAACGCAATCAGAATCGCTGGACACTCCATCGCCACTAAAAATAAGTATAACTCTGACTCAAACGCAATGCCCTCTACTTTTAGAAAGGTGACAGCAACCATAAACGTTCCCACACTTACAGAACCATAATGAGCAGCTAAAGAAGCAGATTTTTCGGAACCAAATTTTGAGAAATATCGCAATCCGTAAAACAACAAAGCTCCATGGATTAACCCCAAGAATACACCAAACCCTACTGCTTGGGCAGCAAGCATCGCTTCCAAATGCTGTAATTCTTTCCCGCCCTTTAATCCTATGCTAATCACTAAATAAATGGATAAAAATCGGATAACTTCTCGGGGCAAATGTACATTTTTATTCAACCGTGATAATAATAATCCCACAGCAAAAAATATTCCTGGTGATGATAACAAGATATCCATAATCTATCTTTCTTTCTTTACGTCAATCCACTAAGATTATAATAGTTTAACTGTCATTTTTCGACAACGATTCTATGCACCACTCTGCCAAAGGCTCAAATGCTAATATACTGTTTAATTCTTCAAAAACCAAACGCAGTTCATCTTCCAAGCCCCATGGCAAATTGACGATCACCATGCCCGAACCATTTAGACGTCCATTCTCTGGTGTCTTATAAAAATAAAATTCTGCCTTAATTGCATTAGGCAACTGCATGTCGGCTAATTGGTCATAAAACCCTTGCTGTTGATCAAAATTCTTTAATGGGTACCACAGCATAAACACGCCTTGAGGAAACTTTAACACCCCTTCTTTAAGCGCCCCGATCATACGATCAAAGTCGCTTTTTTCTTCAAACGGTGGATCCATCAATACCACACCTCGCTTTTGAGAAAATGGTAAAAATGCTTTAGGAGCCAGGTAACCATCTTGCAAATGTACTGAAATTTGTTTCTGGTGTTTAAGAGTATCTTTTAAGTTCTTACCATCTTCTGGATGCAACTCAGCACACGTTAAATGATCCGAATCACCTAAAAATCTATCTATCACAAGGGGAGATCCAGGATAATACTTTAATATACCATCTGAATTAAAGGCCTGAATTGTTTTAAGATAAGCTTGAAGAATAGGATGATTGGGGAGTTTTTTCCATAATTGTTTAATCCCTTGCTCATATTCACACGTCTTTGCAGACTCTATGCTTTCTAAATAATATAAGCCCGTTCCTGCATGTGTATCCAAAACCCCAAATGGCTTTTGTTTTTCTTGAAATGATTTTAATACACCTACCAACAATGCATGCTTTACAACATCACATGCGCCTCCGGCATGATAACTGTGGCGATAATTCATAATGTGCACCTTATTTTAAAGCTACACATGACTAAAAAACTCAGCCCCGTCAACAAAAAAATGAAAAGATAAAGAAATAGAGCTTAATTAAGCTCTATTTAACTAAGGGAAAACTCATCAATACGACGCCTTCTTGCACGAAAAACACCCAATGCAAGAAGACTTCGTATTAAGGATTAAGTTATCTATATACCTTTAAGGTTAAACGGCAATCCTTTGAAACCAGAGATTTTGACGATAAGTCGTGTAATAAAATTACCCGCAACCACAAAGACAATCCAGTTAAACATAGTTTCTGGAGACATCATTTCTGCATTCCATGTTAATGCCAAAGATAACACCAACCCCCAAATAATCGCAATTTCTCCATAGAAATCACTTTTCAATGTTGGAATATCTTTGTGTCCACGAATGATATCACGCATAATTCCACCACCCGTTGTAGTCAATACAGCCATAATTGGACCCCATAACCACAGAGGATCTAACTGAGAAATTAATGCAACGATCACCCCCGTTACTGTATACGCAGCCAGTCCAAATGCATCCAACAACTCAACGATCCAATCCCTGATTTTTGCCGCATGTCGTTGATGCCATTTCCTTTCTGCAGCAGTTTCATTAACGATCTTTCGTTTAAACAACAGTTGATACGTCCAAACTAAAACGAACCCTATTAACACCGATATTAGAATTCCAATTGAATAAATAGGGCTTAGCATGATACCTAATTTGGGTCGGTTCACCATGATGTCACGAATAATACCACCACTCATCGACACAAAGGCTATCATCATCGTTCCATACAAGTTAAAATTTTCACGGTATGCAATCAACAATCCGGAAATCACCAACGCCATAATCGCAAAGGCTTCTAAGAAGAAAAACCATGGACGTTCAATCGTTTGAAGAATCAAGACTGGAAACAAATACTCACTGACAACTCGAGAGTATGTACCATCAGATTTAATCGAATGAATCGCAGCATTCATCTCTTTCATCACTGATTCAGGAACAGACTTCTTACTGAACATTAAATGAATAGGAACGCCGATGCCTAAATAAACTTCTTCAATCTTATCCGAATTCTTAGTTTTCCAAATTGCAGTAGAAGATACAATACGATCATCCAAAAATCCATCGACTCCACCTCTTAATAACAGGTCGATACTTTCATAGACGTTTTTTGTGAATACAAAATATTGTTTGTTTTCTGGTATCGCAATAAAATTATTAATTTCTGGCGATGCAAATGCCATTCCTTCTAACAACGCTATTTTAGCCTTGCTTTTTTTTAATGATTCAACAAAGCCCTTCATATCGCCTGAACTAAATGAAAACTTTGAACCAAATCCTTTTCGAGTATAAAATGAGTTTTCTTCTTTACGATAAGGATCTGAGAAATAAACAAACTTTGAACGCTCTTCTGTAAAAGTAGCCGCTGCTGCAAAATGCTGCTTTCCTTCTTTTAAGTTTTGGATCTGAGTCCCCCACTGAATAAAGCTATAATCAGCGTTATAACCGGCTGCTTTAGCGATTGCTTTCACAAGCTCTGCATCCAGTCCTGTTAAACGTTCCAATCCACCTTCAGATTTCACCAAACTATAATAAGGATCTAAACTAAACCAACCAACATTCAGTTTTTTATCTATAATAGGCAATACACCATTCTCTTGAGCAGTCTCCTGAGGAGCTGCTTCAGCTTTTGCTTCTACAGAGACTGCAGCCTTACTTGCAGTAATATCCGTGGTGCCTATCACTGCCATCACACCCAGACAAGTCACAATCTTTAGATAATCTCTTAATTTATAGCTCATAATATTACCATTATTTTATATCGTTATCTTAAAGCTTAAATGAAATGAATTAATTTATCCTTAATGCGATGAACAATACTTTTAAGCACAATAAAAAAATTTCTTGCAGGGTATCCTTCCGATCCAAAAAGACTTATACAAAATTAATCTATGCCCCTTTAAGGTTAAACGGCAATCCTTTAAACCCTGTTATCTTTACAATGATTCTAGTGGTAAAACTCCCTATTACCACCAAGATGATCCATTTGAACATTGCCTCAGGAGACATTAAATCGACATTCCATGTAAATACTAACGATAGAATTAATCCCCAAATGATCGCAATCTCTCCATAGAAATCGCTTTTTAATGTTGGAATATCTTTGTGTCTTCGAATGATATCCCGCATAATCCCACCGCCTGTTGTCGTCAAAACTGCCAGAATGGGTCCCCACAACCACAGAGGTTCTAATTGAGAAATTAAAGCAATCACCACACCTGTTACCGTATATGCCGCCAGCCCTACTGCATCCAACAACTCAATCAGCCAATCCACAATTTTTGCTCTATGTTGCACATGCCATTTCTTCTCTGACAAAGTCTCGTTAACCACCTTGCGATTAAACAACAGTTGATACGCCCAAACTAAAACGAACCCTATTAATACCGAAAGAAAAATACCAATCGCATAAATAGGCGTTAACATAATCCCTAATTTGGGGCGATTAACCATGATATCACGCATAATACCCCCACTCATGGATACAAAGGCAATCATCATCGTACCGTACAAGTTAAATCTTTCACGGTATGCAATCAACAATCCAGAAATCACTAATGCCATAATCGCAAAGGCTTCTAAGAAAAAGAACCACGGCCGTTCAATCGTTTGAAGAATCAAGATAGGAAACATGTAATCCCTCACAATGCGGGAATATGTTCCATCAGATTGAATTGTTTTAAGAGCCTTGTTAAATTCTGCAACCACGGATTCTGGAACGGATGCTTTGCTAAACATATAATGTATGGGCGTACCAATTCCCAAATATACTTCTTCTATCTTATCTGAATTTTTCGTTCTCCAAATTCCTGCTGAGGTAATCACGCGATCATCTAAAATTCCATCAATTTCACCTTTTAATAACAAGTCTATACTTTCATACGTAGTTTCTGTCGTTATTAAATATGGCTTGTTTTCTGGATCATTAACAAAGTCATTAATCTCTTGTGCTGCATATACCATCCCATCTGTAATAGCTATTTTTGCTTTGCTTGCTTTTAAAGATTGAATAAATCCCTTCATGTCTCCACTATTAAATTTGAAAACCCCGCCCTCTCCTTTTCTGACAAAGAAAGAGTTCTCTTCACGACGATACGGATCAGAGAAATATACGAATTTTGCACGTTCTTCCGTAAATGTTGCAGAGGCAGCAAAATGCTGCTTTCCAGTTTTTAGATTTTCAATCTGCTCACTCCACTCAATCGGCTTAAGGCTAATCTTATAACCAAACTGTTGGGTAATTGCTCTGGCAAGCTCCGCATCCAATCCACTATAAGTTTCAAACCCACCTTCACTTTTGATCAAAGTATAGTACGGCTCAGAATCGAACCATCCAGCCGTTAAAGTATTGTCAGGGATAGACGGCACTTCTAATGTTTGTTTAAATTTTTTAGACACCACTGGTTGTGTTTCGTTACTACTAGAACCTATCGGTGCACCTAAATTTATTCCAAGAATCATCAAGCACATCAGCAATTGATTGACCCTAAACAAACTCACCTTCATGACATACCCCAACTTTGAATACAGCTTTTAGGATATCGCACGTGCCTTAACAAATAATTAAAGGCCCAACCGTTAAGTTGAGCCTTTATACAGACAGTCTGAAATATATAGCTGATTTCTTATAATCTAGCTATACAACTACTCTTCTATTGTTTCAAACACGTCATCCCAAGATCCTTGGGTTGTCCCTTTTGAATATTCCGTCACCCGGTTTTCAAAAAAGTTCGTGTGCTCTACTCCGTTCAACATCTCATCCATCCAAGGCAATGGGTTTTTATCCGCATTATAAATTGGATCATACCCCAGCTGGTTTAAACGACGATCTGCAATGTATCGTATATACTCTTTTACTTCAGATGCTTTTAATCCTTCAATATCTCCAGCTTCGTAAGCCAAATCAATAAATGCATCTTCTAAGTCTACAGATATACGACACTCATTGGTGATTTGTTCTTTCAATTCTGGTGTATCAATTTCCGGATTTTCTTGCAAAAATGTCCTGAATAACTGAATGATCGATAAAGTATGCAGAGATTCATCTCGAGCTGACCATGCGACAATTTGCCCCATCCCTTTCATCTTATTAAACCGTGGAAAGTTTAATAAAATCGCAAAACTTGCAAACAATTGTAACCCCTCGGTGAACGCGCCAAATACAGCTAATGTTTTTGCGATATCAACCTTAGAATCCACATTAAATTCTTGCAAGTGATCAAACTTGTCTTTCATTTCCTTGTATTTCAAGAACGCTTGATACTCAGTCTCAGGAATACCAATCGTATCTAATAAATAAGAATATGCTGCAATATGAATTGTTTCCATATTGGAAAACGCCGCCAACATCATTTTTACTTCTGTTGGTTTAAACACGCGGCTATAGTTTTCCATGTAACAGTTTTGAACTTCCACATCACTTTGTGTAAAGAAACGGAAAATTTGTGTTAGCAAGTTGCGCTCTTTATCGCTTAATTTCTGACGCCAATCGCGAATGTCTTCATGCAACGATACTTCTTCCGGAATCCAATGAATCCGTTGTTGCGTCGACCACGCTTCATAAGCCCAAGGGTATTTAAAGGGTTTGTAAATTCGCGCTGCTTCTAATAATGACATGTTATCCTCACTGTTATTGTTTGTTCCGAAAACTTTTTCTATTTAATTCCAATATAAATATCCAGCACCGTATTTGCATGATCCAGCGCACGTTCATCATATACTTCAAAATCTGCACTATAGCTTCTTTCTCCACCAAAATCTTCAGACGTCATTTTCCAAATATCCATCCACGCATTAATACACACGGTTGGCATTTGACCACTCTCTGTTGTAAATTTTGCATAAGATTGTGCCGGAATAGTAATGGTACTTAATCCCTCTGGCACGTCGCTATCCGCATCAACCTCTTCACCAATAAAATAAGTATACGCCCCTGTCTGATCAGTTTCATATTCAGTATATACACAATATGTCTTTCCTGGCGTTTTGCGACTTTGTATTTTATCGTATAATCCATTGTGGAAATAGTTTTGTACTGTGGAAAGAATCTTAGCCGTTTCTGGATTAAATTCATCCGCATTACGTGTTCGCGCATTAATTCCAATAAGTTTCATTGCTGGTAGTATAGTATTTTCTTTCTGCAAAATAGTCTCTCCTTGTGTAATAGTTTCTACTGACATGCTAAGCAATCTTCTCCATTAGTATCAACAGCAGGTTTTGCATCCCACGTGTAAGTCGTTTGATTTGATTCTGCACGTTGAATGGATTTTGAACGCTTATAGTATAAACTTTTCACGCCTTTTTTCCAGGCCAAGAAATGAATCTCATGCAATGTCTTTTTATGAACATCTGAGGGTAAAAATAAATTCAATGACTGTGATTGACATATATAAGGTGTCCGATCAGCCGCCAAATCAACCAACCATCGTTGATCAATTTCATAGGCAGTTTTGAAAATTGCTTTTTCGTCATCCGTCAAAAAATCCAGATGTTGAACAGATCCGCCACCGATTGAAATTGATGACCATACTTCGTCTGTATCTTGATTGTACGTTTGCAACAACGCTTTTAGGTACTTATTCTTAATCGTCACAGAACCCGTCAGTGTTTTATGCACAAAACTATTGGCAGCAATTGGTTCAATTCCCGGTGATGTATTGTTTGCAATCGTTGAAATTGATGCCGTTGGAGCAATGGCCATTTTGTTAGAAAAACGCTCTTGAACACCAAAATCAGCAGCATCCGGACATGCTCCTTTTTCTTCTGCAAGCTTACGTGATGCAGCATCTGCCTGTGCACGAATTTGTTGGAAAATCTTTTTATTCCATACTTTTGACATCACGGATTCAATCGGAATATTTTGAGCCTGCAAGAATGTATGAAACCCCATCACACCCAATCCAACGCTACGTTCCCGCATCGCTGAATATTTGGCTTTGCTCATATAATCAGGGGCATTATTGATAAAATCTGTTAATACGTTATCTAAAAAGCGCATCACATCTTCAACAAACGTAGGATGATCTTTCCATTCGAAATACTTTTCTAAGTTCAATGAGGATAAACAACACACCGCCGTTCGATCATTGCCCAAATGATCAAGACCTGTTGGCAATGTAATTTCAGCACACAAGTTAGACATCTTCACACTAAGCCCAGCTTTCTTGTGATGTTCAGGTATATATTTATTGACGGTATCAATAAACAAAATATAAGGTTCGCCAGTTTCAATGCGCGTTGTTAACAACTTTATCCAAAGGGCTCTGGCATCCACTTCTTGAACAACATGTCCATCTTTGGGGCTACGCAAATTAAACTTAGCGCCGGCTTCAACGGCATGCATAAACTCATCCGTCACCACAACACCGTGATGTAGGTTTAATGCTTTACGATTAAAGTCACCACCAGTCGGGCGACGCAATTCAATAAATTCTTCAATTTCTGGGTGATGAATCGGCAAGTAAACGGCAGCAGATCCACGACGCAAAGATCCTTGGCTAATCGCAAACGTTAACGAATCCATCACACGAATAAACGGAATAATTCCAGATGTTTTACCATTGATGCCAACTTTTTCACCTACAGATCTAACATTCCCCCAGTACGACCCAATACCACCACCATTGGACGCTAACCAGATGTTTTCAAACCAAAGGGCAGAAATCCCCTCTAAACTATCACCTGATTCATTTAAGAAACACGATATCGGTAACCCACGCGCGGTGCCACCATTCGATAGTATGGGCGTTGCCGGTATAAACCAAAGGTTGCTGATATAGTCATATAAGCGTTGTGCATGCGCTTTATCATCAGCATAATGCGCAGCTACTCTAGCAAATAAATCCTGAGGCCGTTCATTCGGTAATAAATACCGATCTTCTAAGGTTGCAACGGAATAATCCGTTAAGTTTTGATCTCGATTAGTATCAATTTTAATATCAGTCGACGATACAACACCTTGAAGGTTTTCAGCCAAGTTCATCCTCTATTCCTTTTTAGTTTACTATGGGGTGATTAACACGAATATGCTTAGGTTACCATGTATTCAAAAAACACGTCAATTGATTACAAGACATACCGACTCAATCTTGACTTGCAAAAATAACAAGGCTTGGGCAATTGAGTCCTTTTATATTCATAAATAATTTATTTCTCGAATAATTAATTATTACGCTAACGTTTTATTAATATATTTAATAACTAAGATCTAGCCCAACCTCTCCCTAATTAAAGTTAGGCAATCCTATGCAAGTGAAAACAACGACTTAAATACTCCCACTCTGGTTATACCTAAAACTTGACATGGATTGCAAGTGATTCGTTTAGATTTTCTATGCAGCAACTCTCTAATTTTTTATCATATTTATTTTTTCATTCTTTTTTATTTGACATCGACTTGATGTTATTATAAAAGACTAACAAACAACGAGGAGAAAAAACATGAAAGAAATAAAATTACTCAGAGACATTAATAAGCTTTTCGAAAATAAGCTTTTAGGAAATGAGGAACCTTTAATATTAAAAACAATATTGGAAACAGTACTAAAGGAAAAGAAAAAAATCGAAAACTCATTAAAAGAAATTGATGAAATTGTTGATTGTTTAGAAAAAAAAGTTAAAATACACGACTTTAAAAACAAATCATCAGAAGATTTATCCATAAAACAAATAAAAAGAATTCGTCGGCCTAGTCATGATCGTGTGAAGGTAAATTTGTATTTAGCGGAACCATTAAGATCAAAGCTTGATAATTTAAACACCACTCAAAAACCCTTATCACAGTGGATTAGAGGGAGCTTAGATAACTACTCTAGCAATCCTGAATATAAAAAATCAATCGATCAGTACCTATCCAACTATGAAGATTATGAGAAAACATTATTTAAAAACAAAGAACCCAGAAAAACATTTGTTGTCGCTATAGAAAAAGAAAACTTTGATATTCTTCAGAATCTTTCAGAATCAAACAATAAAGATGTTAGATTTATTATCGAATCTATTCTTTTTAATTTACCACAACAAAACCTTTGACAAGCAATATTTAAAATGATAAAAATCTCTATCAATAATTATAAAAAGGATAATAGATGTTTTACACACTATTAAAAACAATGGTTAATTTTTTTAAATCATTTTTTTGAAGATAAATCTGATAATTCATCGAAAAATCAACAGAAACAGACTACAAATATTAACAACATTACAAATTACAACTACTACCCTGAACAAAAGAGGGGAGTTCCACGAAACAAAAATACCGAGAGGAAGAAAAAATCTAAGAAGAAATAGATCGCGGATTAAAAAGCGATCTATTTTTTATCGGACAACATAGCCATAAAATTGGCTTCTGTAGTAACTTTGCCATCAACTGTGGCCTTTGCTTCAAACTTTGCAATGGCGCCACGTTTTTGTACTAATGATACTTGTAACATAAGTTGGTCACCGGGTGCAACAATTTGACGAAATTTTACTTGATCGATGCTCATAAAAAACATCAACTTATCACTCATGGATTGACCTTGCAGTTCCAATTGATGCCCCATAAACACACCGGCAGCTTGGGCTAAAGCTTCCACAATCAATACGCCTGGCATCACCGGAGCACCCGGAAAGTGCCCCTGAAAAAAAGGTTCATTGATCGTCACATTTTTTAATGCAACGATCTCTGTTTCCGAAATTGACACCACACGATCCACCAGTAAAAATGGAAAACGATGCGGAATAAAGCTTTGAATTTTTACAACATCCATTAAAAAACTCATTACATCCCCCCACCCAATGTGAAGAAGAAACATTCTTCTTGATCATATTCTTCTTTGACTAATGGCTTAGCCAATCCCACAATCAATCGACCCATCATTGGTATATCGACTTGAATTCCAAAACCAATGCTGACACGTGTTTTCATATCACCATTGCCTACAATTGTGGGATCTTCTGCCCGCGCCTCTGCTTTAGGTGTTCCAAGCTCCCATACGCTTCCAACATCCACAAAGGTTAATGCACGAACGCCAACGTCTGCAGCAAATGGGAATGAGAATTCTGTCGTAACTTTGTACATGTTCAAACCACCTGTACCGTTACTATTAAATGGATTTTTAGCTCCAGTATTTTTAGATTCGGCAGCTTGCATCCAAGGCATTTGCTCTCTTGGACCAAGTCCTGCAACTTGGAATCCGCGGAACGACAAATACCCTAAACGATACCGTTCAAAAAAGTTGATATATTGGCTATTGGTTTCCCACATTTTTCCAAATGCACCTTTAAAGGCCAAAACCATTCCACTGCGACCAAACGGAACATAGTAATCACCCGCTACATCTAGCTTAACGTAATCCACATTTCCGCCAATTCCAGAATACTCTAAAGATCCAGATGCTTTGAATCCCTCGGTAGGGGTAAAGCGATCGTCTCGGGTATCATAGATCATGTTAACCGATGCTGCCGATTTATGACGATCTTCTTTTCTATCGCCATACTGAAGATTACGCATATTACGTTGAGATTCTTCAAAAAAGTCAGTCTCATATCGTTTAAACGTATAATCTACTGCCGTTCTAAAGTTTTCAGTCCAATTGAATGTTAACGTTGGCGACCCCATATATGAGAACTCACGATATGCTGAGTATTCTTTATCTTCATCATGCTTAACATTTCCGGCGATCGAAAAATCCAAATCACGAACCATCGATGGCTTTAACATACTAAGGTTTAAACTTTGAGTGTTCGCACCAAAAACTGTCTGCAATTGCCCAGCAATCCCCGTACCTTTAATATTACGATGTCCAACGCTTGCATTTCCCGCAAGACCTTGTTTATGACCGTAAGATACCCCCCCCATAATACTAAAGAAAGAACGCTCCGAGACACGCAACACTAAAATGACTTTATCAGGAGCCGATCCTTGACGCTTATCTGTCGCTATATAAGGTTCAAATAATCCCAAGTTTCTTAAATTTTTGATCGAACGGCGCACCAATACTGGGTTAAAGGGATCCCCTTCTGAAATCATTAGCTGATCGCGAATTAAATGTTCACGTGTTAAACGGTTACCTTCAATCACAATTTTTTCAACAAATACTTTTTGCGCCTTCAAGACGTTATAGGTCACCTCAATGGTGTGATTCTTATCGTCTTTTTTAAATTCTGGTGTAATCTGAACAAACGGATACCCTTGAGCCGCATAATAATCGTTCAGCTTATCAAGGGACTCTTCAATACTTTCCTGGTTAAATACACTCCCACTAACATATGGAATTTCTTGCATAATTGTCGCAACATCTAACGATGGAAATGGGTTATTAAGTGCAATCTTACCCACAGTATATTGCGCACCCTCTGTCAATTGATACGTTAAGAAAAACCCCTCATAGTTGGGCAACAGCTCAACGGTTGAACGATCAACTTTAAAATCATAAAAACCATTTTTTAAATATAACCTTCGCATTTTTTCTTCGTCAACGCGAATTCTGTTCGGATCATAAACGTTGTTCGTTTGAAAGAATGAAAGCGCACCGCTTTCTTCTGAGTCAATCACAGACTTTAAATCTACCGAGTCAAAGTATGCATTACCAACCATATTAATCTTGGAAATATTCGTTGGGGCTCCTTCTTCAATCTTAAAGATCAAGTCCAAACGATTTTCGGGTCGCTCAATAATTTGAGGCGTTATGCGGGCGTTGAAATATCCTTTAGCACGATAAATCTGCAACAAAATATCAACGGCTTTTAATACATCAGCCTTTTTAAATACTTGACGACTTTCAAGATGTAATTCCTTCTTGACCATATCTTCGGGGACTGCGGACATTCTCTCGAAAGCTATCTCGTTTAAAATCGGATTTTCTGAAACTTGAATGAAAAGCTTTTGCCCTTCGAATGAAAATGAAATGCTACTAAACAACCCCGTTGCAAATAAGTTTTTCAAATCATCGTTGATTAACTGAGAATCATAGCTATCACCAATCTTAGACCGCAAGTATGATTGAATCACCGCAGGATCAATACGACCGCTACCTTTTACTTGAATGTCTTTAATTGATTCTGCAGCAACCGCAGACGCGAACACGCTGACTAATAGCGCCGCTATCACATTTTTATTCATCTTCACGCTCAACACCCTTTCTAGGCTTTTACTTAAAAAATACGTCTTTATATGTTACAAACAAAAATAATAAAATTAAGGCTCCAAATCCAATCATAAATGCCCACTCTTGAATTTTTTCACTCACAGGCTTTCCTCGGACAGCCTCGATTGCATAAAACACAATATGCCCACCATCAAGTGTGGGAATGGGAAGCAAGTTAAAAAAACCTAAGCTTGTGGAAATTAACGCGGCATAAAAGATCACAACCATCACGCCCATAGACGCTGCCGTTTTAATCCCTTTCGCCATGGCAATAGGTCCACCTAATCCATCCATGCTTGTTTTTAAAATCATACGTTTCAAAGCTAACAACGTAGCCCATGAGATCTGAAACGGGTATGCGACAGCAGATGTTAAAGAACTTCCGATTTGAAACGCGGCTCCACGCCCCGTCTTAATACCCAGAATGAATCGTTCAGTATCGCCCGCCTTTACACTGTTTGCTAAAAACATATATCGATGAACACTACCCTCGCGCTGAACTTCAACATTAACTTCTGCCGACTTTAGCTCTCCCATAGCCTCTAAAACGTCTGAAAACGAAGTGACGGCCTTGCCATTAATTGATTTGATTTCATCGCCAACAATTAACCCCGCAGCTTTTGCCGGACTGTTTTCAACAAAGCTATCAATTTTAGACGATACCTCTGGTTGACCGCTCAAGAAAAAAACAGCGAAAAACAAAACGATCGCTAACAGATAATTAGCTGCAGGCCCTCCCACAGAAACAATCATACGCTCTTTTACCGAACGATAATGCAAACACTTTAATTTGTCTTCATCAGAAATCGCTTTATCAACCGACGTACTCGCCGCATCCGTATCACCAAAAAAGCGAACATACCCTCCCAGCGGAATCCAGCTAAATTTCCACCGCGTCCCTTTGGAATCTGTCCAGCCAAAGATCTCTTTTCCAAAACCGATTGAAAACGTATCCACCTTGATTCCAAAATA
Organism: Candidatus Paracaedibacteraceae bacterium UBA6184; assembly: GCA_002422845.1. GTDB lineage: Bacteria > Pseudomonadota > Alphaproteobacteria > UBA6184 > UBA6184 > Bodonicaedibacter. The sequence goes on along the minus strand of DITM01000030.1, from coordinate 10,004 downwards.
TCGCGCGGGCAAGAAATGCCCTAATTCATGAATAAACACAATAAATGATAAAACAACGACAAACAATAATGTGGTTGTTAAAAACTCTGTTGCAAAAGATTGCATATCAAACCTAAAAATTAAATCTTTCTTAATATACTCAGGAATGTATAGAAAGCCAATGAGTTTTTTATCTTTTCAATCTTCCTTTAATATTGTGAAAACAGAGCGATCAAGATTGACCCCTTACTTAAGAAAGATCCCCCTTAAACCACTTTTTCGCCGAACTATCCCTTGCACAATTGAATTGTCTGCTTGTATACTCTGACAACCATCACTAGATCGGAGCATCACGTGGAGCAACGCGCCTCTTCATCAAAATTATTTCTATATGGAACACATGCTGTAAACGCAGCGTTACAAAATCCAAAACGTCAGCATAAGAATTTATATGTCGTCGCCGAAGACGCAGATGGATATCCCACTTACTCAAAAATTCTAAAAAAGGTTACGAAAAAAGAATTGGAAAAGTTCGTACCTTCTGATGCCGTCCATCAAGGCATCGTTTTAGAAACAACACCACTGCCCAACGTACATTTAGAACACCTGCCATTGCAGAACGATCCGTGCCTAATTCTCGCATTTGATCAAGTAACCGACCCTCACAATGTGGGAGCCATTTTGCGTTCCGCCGCCTGTTTTAATGTGGACGGAGTCATCCACACCGAACGCAACAGCCCTCTAGAAAGTGGCGTGTTGGCTAAATCTGCCTGTGGCGCCCTAGATCGTGTACCTTTTTCAAGGGTCACCAACTTGTCCCGCACATTAGATACGTTAAAAGACAAAGGGTTTTGGGTTGTCGGATTATCAGAACATGGCAAGCAGTCTTTGCATCAAATAGACCTGCCAAAAAAAATAGTCCTAGTCATTGGCGCAGAAGGAACCGGCATGCGTCGTTTGGTAACCGAAACATGTGATTTCTTAGCACAACTTCCCACCAATCCAGAATTCCCCACCCTTAATGCGTCTAACGCAGCGGCGGTGGCTTTGTATGAACTTCAACAACAATTAAGGAGAACTCAATGAGCACGACAGTATTATTGATATGGTGTGTGATCGCCTATTTAATTGGATCCATTCCCTTTGGATATATTTTAGTAAAATTATTTCTAAAACAAGATGTTCGCAAACAAGGCTCTGGAAACATTGGGGCAACGAATGTTTTACGCTCCGGCAGCAAAAAGCTAGCCCTTGCAACCTATATTCTGGATATTATTAAGGTCTGGATTCCCATGCTGTTGTTTAGCACCCTTATGAACCCCATCAACGACTTGCCCGCCGACACTCTTTTAAGTTCATTGATGATTGTAGGCGGAATGGGCGTTATAGGTCACATGTATTCGTGCTGGTTAAAATTTAACGGCGGAAAAGGCGTTGCATCATTTACTGGATTTTGTGCATGGCTATTTCCGTATAGCGCGGTCATAGGGATTTTTGTTTTCTTAATCATCGCATTCTCCACAAAAATTGTATCCATCGCTTCTTTAATTGGCGTCATTGCTGCGGGCATCTATGTAATATTTTATATTTTCCCTACGCTTGATGCTCCAATACACTTAATACTGGCATCAAAAATATTTTTCATTTTTATCATTCTATTAATTTTTATGCGTCATAAAGGTAATATTGTCCGCCTAATGAAAGGCGAAGAAAACAAAGTAAAGTTCTAAGGATATGAGATGGATCAAAGCGAGCTTATTAATTGGATTCGCCTTATTGGCACCGAAAACGTAGGCTCGTCTACATTTAGACATTTGTTACAACGTTATGGTTCTGCCTCTGAAGCTCTAAAGATGCTTCCCATCATTAGCAAAGAAAAACGACCAAACATACCCGGTGTTAAGTTTGCTGAAGAACAACTTCAAAAAGCTCATGCACAAAACGTTAAAATACTAACCTGGGACGACCCAGAATATCCAACCTATTTAAAAGCAATTGATTCAGCTCCACCCATTTTATATATAAAGGGAAACTATAAACTACTCTTTAATCAAAACTTTGCTATTGTGGGCAGTCGAAACGCATCTTTAAATGGAATTAAATTTACACGGGATGTCAGCTCTGATTTAGGAGCCTCAAATCTAAACATCGTCTCCGGACTTGCTCTGGGAATTGATGCAGCTGCCCATCAAGGCGCCTTAGACACTGGGACAATTGCGGTTTTAGGGGGTGGAATCGATACTATATATCCCAAAGAAAATGCAGGGTTGCATACTCTGATTGGGGAACAAGGATTATTAATCTCAGAATTTCCATTCGGAACCTCAACAACAGCACATCACTTTCCACGACGCAATCGAATCATTGCAGGGCTGTCGTCAGGTGTATTAGTTGTAGAGGCACGACATCAATCAGGATCAATGATCACAGCAAATTATGCAAATGACTTTGGTCGAGATGTGTTTGCCGTTCCAGGATTCCCCTATGACCCCCGATCAGAAGGTCCAAATCAATTAATCATGAACGGTGCCTATCTCGCAAGAAATGCAGCAGACATTATTGCGCACCTTTCAATTCATATGGATCTGGTAAAAGCATTTGATCCAAAAAAATATTTTCCGACCCCAGGACCAGAGGTTCGAGGCCTTGCAGAAATGAAATCTAAAATTCTTGATTTGTTATCAACAACGCCCACCGACATAGATTCTATCATTCAACACACAGGATTATCCCCAGCATATGTATGGGATGTGATATTAGAATTAGAACTTTCTGGAAAACTAGAACGACTCACAGGAAACAAAGTTAGCCTAAAATCTTAGGGGAATTCTCACCTGCTTTAATTAAGATGACTCTGAATAATCTTAGCCCGAAAATTAAATTCATTATGATTCCATTGATCTTTTTCATACAGTTAATTATATTCTAGTCCTTGAGCCTTAAAACCCTGCTATCTTGGACTCATCTCCAGGCCTCACTATTGTGATTCCGAAACATCCACCCGTCCAAAATTCACCCCCCATAAATATTTCCTCACTTGAGGGGTTCTTCTTAATGTTTCTCGTGCGCTGATATTTTTGATTAATGTGACCCGTTTCGTAACTCTATATATGTCTGCACAGATTACACTAAAAAAGGCACGTGATCCCTGTCAGTTCCTATCTCTAAAAAGTGTTCCTGATATCGTTTCTCTATCTCCCAACATACTTCTTTTAAGCCCGCGTCTACATCAACCTCAATACTACTCGCCTATATGTGCAAAAACACCAGGTGATACATTAAATACCGCGACGTATCACTTTGCGTATGTATAGCTGACTTCTTATAACCTGGGTATATTTGCTCACATCTTCTATTATACGGCCCCAATGGCGGGGAATAACCCCATAATGAAATTTAAGACTTGACGCAGATATGCCAAAATCGCTGCCAACGTTAAAAAGCATCTAAAAAGGTTGTAAATTTACGCATGAAAAATATGGATATATGTGGATTTAAATTTGGTTGCGGGGGCTGGATTTGAACCAACGACCTTCAGGTTATGAGNNACGAGCTACCGGGCTGCTCTACCCCGCGGTAATGTAGGTGGATTATATCAAATTAATCTACATTGTCAAGCAAAGAGTTTCTGCGCTTTTCACACGACATCTTTTGTTCTCAAAAAGAGGAACCTTAATAAAAACGCAGCGCTAAAAATCCCTATCTCAGTCGCAAACAACCGAATGTTAAGGGATTTTTTTCCTGCAGATCGCACTGCTTAATATCTATGGATTTTATTTACCGCTATCCATCTCAGGAACAAGATCCCAAGCTTTATGCGCGGCGCACTATAAACACCCGCTTAAATATACAGGCGATTTATTTCAATTGTATTTTTCTGGCCTCTGGGCCATTATTAGATAGTGCAATCCACAACTGAACCCTTTGCCCCGGCTTCAGGGATTGAATGTGCATTTCCTCTAATAACGCTCCATGAATAAACACATCCTGCCTTAGACCCTTTACCTTTGCAAATCCAAACCCTTTTATTTTACTAAACCATTTGATTTCGGCTTCAACCTCACTTAATTGAGCATGATCATCTTGTATCATAAATCGAGGCGGCATAATCTTTTTGCCTCGCTTTAATCGGTCGTTTTCTGCCAAAAAGGGGTTTGCAGCCTTTAACTTAAAAACGTCAGTTACCTGCATTCCATCTTGAGTTTGCGCAACCTCACACAATATTGTGTCGCCTTGACGCACTTGCAGCAGATCAAGGGCTTCTAAAACAGAAAAATGTAAAAATATATCGGGGCTTTGTCCTTCTGGATCCTTAGTTACAAATCCATATCCTTTGTAAGGGTTATACCATTTGACCGTACACCACATCCCTTTTTCATTTTCTTTTGTCAAAATTTCTTTCATTTAATTCACACCATGTTTACTAGATATCTTTAATTATTAGCATTAAAGTACGAACAAAAGGTTAAAATGTAAAAAAAAATGACATCTGTTATGTTCACGAATTATTAAGACTCAATCTCTACACTGCCCTTGGTACACATTTTGCAAAGACACTCACATGATGAAATATGTTTTATTTTTTATAGCCTTACTATTGCCTATTCCTGCAACCGCTCCGCAGCCAGAAATGGTATATAAATGCTCCACCTTATCCAGAATGATTGAAATAGAAGAAGGTCTGCCTCCGCTCCTATTGTCAGCGATCACGTTTATTGAATCGTCTGATATGCCTTGGGTGATAGGGGTAAAAGGCGCTTCTCATCGCTTTAATACTAAAAAAGGTGCCCTCGCAAAAATCAAAGAATTACGCGCACAAAGACAAAAAAACTTTGATATTGGGTGCATGCAGATTAATCATTTTTTTCACAAGGATAAATTTCAATCTGACGAAGACATGTTGAATCCTGTTCGCAACATTCGATTCGCAGCTCAATTATTAAAAGAATTAAAAGCCGAAACAGGCTCCTGGGAAAAAGCAGTATCATATTATAATTCCAGGGATCTACGATACTCAAAACCTTATGCAACAAAGGTGTATCAACATTGGGGTAAAATAACATCTTCAGGAGGGATTCCAACTGAACTTGCATCCTTTGCACAAGTTCCAAAAGCAAAACTTGATGTTAAGCTGAACACTCAACCCATATTAACCAACAGCCCCTTGCAGAGGGCAAAAATAGCCTATCTAAGCTACAAAAAAACATTGATACGAAAATAATAAAAGATGGTGTTCCCGACGGGATTCGAACCCATGGCCTCAGGATTAGGAATCTTGCGCTCTATCCAGCTGAGCTACGGGAACACATGGGTCTTAGTATATCGAAAACAGAGCAAAAATTCCACAAGGGAATCATGACCCTAATGAAAACTTTGAACAAGAGTCCCCGCAATTAAATTCCATCCGTCTACCAACACAAAGAAAATAACTTTAAAGGGTAACGAGATAACAACAGGGGGCAACATCATCATTCCCATCGACATTAAAATCGATGCCACAATCATATCGATAATTAAAAATGGAATATACACTAAGAATCCAATCTCAAAGGCTCTCCGCAATTCGCTAATTACAAAGGCTGGCACTAAAACTTTCAAGCTTATATCCTCTGCTTTGTCAACGGCAGCCGATCTGCTGATTTCTTGAAATAACAACAAATCCTTTGCGCGGGTGTTGGCTGCCATAAACTCTTTAATCGGGGCTGCAATTATTGGAAGCGCTTCCTTTTCAGTAATACGCTCTGCCATCAAGGGCTCCACCCCATTGGTATAGGCTTTTTGAAAGACAGGCTCCATAATAAATCCTGTTAAGAATAAAGACAACGCAACCATCACCAAGTTCGGCGGAGACTGCTGTAGCCCGATAGCACTGCGCAAAAACGATAACACGACCATAATACGAGTAAACGATGTTACCGTCATCAGGACAAGTGGCGCCATACCTATGATAGTGAGGGTGAACATCAACTGCAAAAGCTTCGCAGTCGTGGACCCACCATCCTGCATGCCCAAATCAAAGGAAATTGCTTGTGCACTTAGCGTCGTTGTAAAAAACAAGAATGTCAGTAGAAAATATCTCATGTAGAAGACCTTTTTATAGGATGTTTATCAATGACCTGCACATAGGATCCCTGCATATCAACGGCAATACAATATATATGGTTTTGCCATTCAAGGGTGACCAACCGAAGACGCCCCAGCGGCTTTGCACAATATTTTATTTGAAACTCTTGATCTTCAACTCCTCGATTCAAACCACTCTGTGACCATCGTTGCAAACCTTCTCGCAATAGCAACAGCCATCCAAGGCTACCGATTGCTGTAATGATTAATGTCCAGTTTGACATTATTTGCGCGCTCCATAGGTATATGTATGTGAAATCTTCTGAGAATTCGCCATTTCAGAAATTCGACTTTTACTTAATTTGGCTTCTTCGGCAAGTTGATCAGACAATCGTTGAATATCCAGAAACACATCGTGAACTAAGCTTTTTAATTCATCTGATGGATGTTGCGGCATATGTTTAGTCAAATAGTTTTGAAAAAGTTGAACGCGTTCTTTCACAAGATCTAGGTCAATCGTTTGATCATTAAGCAGACTGGACTCAGCCTTCTTAAGTGCAATCACAATGCCTTGGCGAAGGCTATGTAAGTATTTTTCGTCCATATTTATTAATCTTTTTTATTTAGTATAAATAAGATTAATACAAAGTGCAAATCAAGTTATCATTCTATTATCTTCTACCTTATTTCAGATCATGATTCAGAAAGCCTCGCAAAGGCAGAAATTTTCACTCGCAAGGCCTGATCGTTCGGTCAGTTAGTTTGTCGTATCAGCAACAACAATAGGATTGTAAATCCAAACATGCGCAGCAGGCGTATTATTAGGAGACAATTTATAATACGTCGGAACAACCCCTAACATTTCAGATTCAGCTAATGGCAAGGGCGGCTCATTAAAATAAGTAAACTGAATCAATTTAAAATTTACAGCACATACTTTTTTCAAAGAACTTAATATCTTACTTGCTACTTCCTGCGGCAAACTACGAAAAGGCAAACCTGATACCACTACATTGATCTTTCCGTGAAGATGTTTAGGAATATGCTGGTCTAATTCGCAGGCGTCAACACACAAAACAGCTTGATCTGGAAAACGTTTCACTAGGTGTTCATAAAACGTTGTATTGTTTTCGATAATAAACAATTTATCTTTTGGGATTTTTGCCACTAGTTTTTCAGTAAACGGTCCAGTACCCGCGCCTAATTCAATCACGATAGAGTTTTCTGGATCGATACTTTCAACCATCATTTCGGCTAACTCTTCACTACTGGGGGCAATAGCACCAATAGCCGATGGATTACCCAAAAATTCTCCTGCAAACGTACATTGCTCGCTTGAACATCCAGAAGTAACAATGGCTATAGACACTAATAAAAGACTAGTAATGGTATTTTTCAATTTTAGATCCTCTCAAATGCTTTCGCTTATATAGAGAGGAAAAGAGTTTTTTTCAAGTCAAATCTGAAAAAACTTGCGCACAATAAAGTTTAGGCTATTATTGTAATACTAACATTATGATCAAATAGGAATTAATATGAATATACTTCGAAAATTTAGCTCTAGCTTGCCGCTTCAGCTAATTACAATGATTTTAGTTATTTTCTTGGCGGGCGATCATATCCCCGTTGGAATTAAAGAATTTTTCTTTACCATCAGCGTTCTGATTAAAGACTTGTTAGTCTTGGCGTTGCCTTATATTATTTTTGCGTATTTATTTTCAACCCTTGTTGCGTTGCAAAATGGTGCCATTCTATTTGTGATCAGTCTGGTTTTCTGTGTAGTTTTCATGAATTTTATGGGCTTAAATATTGCTTATTTTGTAAGTGGCCTACTAACCGAAATGTCAGGTCTTGCTCCTGTTGAATCCGATCCATCTCGCGAATTAATGTCGATGTGGAAACTTCCGATTCCAGCATTTTTAAAAGCAATTCTAAAAAATGAATATGGATTGATTCTTGGTGTATTAAGTGGCATTGGCTTGGGTTATTTAAACGTTAACGGATTAAAAGAGGTTTCTGATCGCTTAAAGTCAGGAGCAGCCTTCATTTTAAACAAGATGTTTATACCCGTTGTTCCTTTCTTTATTATGGGTTTTATCTTAAAGATGGAACATGAGGGTACTCTAGCCTATGTGTTAAAGCAATATGGTCCCGTATACCTATTGATTGCGACCGTGCAAATTGTATATCTACTTGCATTGTTTGCAATTGGGGCTAAGCTAAACCCAAAAACGTGGTTAACTTACTTACGCAATATGCTGCCTCCCGCTATTACTGGAATCAGCACCATGTCCAGTGCAGCAGCACTGCCATTTTCACTAACAGCAGCAGAACAAAACACACAGAACCCATTAATTGCAAGATCTGTTATCCCCTCAACGGTTAACATGAACCTGATGGGCGATTCTATGGGCGTTCCCTTAATGATTATTGCAACGATGGTTACATTTGGCATGGGAATTCCCCCTTATGCACTGTTTTTTGCGTTTGCAATGCAGTATGTAATGTATATGTTTACCGTTGCTGCGGTTCCTGGCGCCACCATTATTGTGATGACCCCAGTCATTCAAGAGGTATTAGGATTCAATGCTGAAATGGTTGGATTGGCGACAGCACTCTACATTCTATACGATGCAATTGGAACAACAATGAATGTCCTGGGTAATGGAGCGTTTGTTGTTTTGTTTAATCGAATATTTGGAAAGATGTTTTCTGGAAAACCGGCTGAGGCAAAATAACACAACTATCTAATAAAAAAAACCGCCAATCGGCGGTTTTTTTATATCGAGTGTTTTGATTAGAAACTTGCTCCAATAACAACACCAACATCTACTCCCATTGGGTTTTTGTAGGCGATGTCAGTTACAACATCAGCTTTTGCTGTTGTTTCAGTTGAAAAGTTACCTTTTTGATCTTTTACATCAGCCAAACCATAACGGAAACCAATACCACCGCCCACAAACATTGTTTGAGTAACAGCATATTCAACATTTAGACCCACAACAAACGACAAACGATCTTTCCACTCTGGTCCTTTGTCTGGTGCGTAAGTAACTTTGTGAGTTTCGTCTTTTGCATTATCACCCGCCCCTTTATAGTAAACGGTTAATTCAGGGTTACTCATTCCCAATTCCATACCAGGGTTTAAATATACATGGAAACGGCTGAAAATTAGGCCAAGACGTAGACGAGCCTCAGTTGAAAATCCGCTGGTAATAAAATCTAATCCCAAAGCTTTTTTATCCGCGCCAACCTCTGTATCACGAGCTTCTTTAATTGTGCTGTGCTTATATCCACCGCCTAAAGAAAAGCCCATTGCAAAGTTGTTAGCAAAACGGAATGCGTAGCCAAGTTCTACACCACCATACCCACCATTAAACCCAAATCCACCATAGTCTTTAGTATCTTTGTCTAAGGGTGTTTTTGTCAGATCAGAAAGACCACCTTTGTTAAACAACAAAATTGATCCCTTAGCACCCGCAAACATTCCGGAAAATGATTCCGCCGCAACTGGAGACAACATCGCAGCTGTTAAAGCTGTTGATAATAATATTTTTTTCATAATACCCTCATAAGATTAATTCAATGCGAATTCTATAGGAATAGTTGCACAAATCCAAAAAGTTTAATCAAGTAGACATGTTTTATGGGATGTGTTGCTAAAGAGCAACGTGCCATTGGCAGCGTGACGCTGCACCCCTTGGATTGGATCCGATGTGTTCTGACACACGTTACAAACAAACATTAAAAAAATATATTGACACTTCAAAATCACTTTGTATACTAATAGCTAGAATTGCTAAAAGGCTATCCACTGTTTGGTGGGTAGCTTTTTTTCGTTCTATGTCTTTGAATCTTTCCTCCAAAGGATCCCAACCCGGATCCATGACGAGCTTTGGTTGAAAACTTTAAAGACACGCCGAGATCGTCATCCCCTGAATCAGAGCCGACGGGCTCTTAAA
>DITM01000047.1 GCA_002422845.1 Candidatus Paracaedibacteraceae bacterium UBA6184 | reverse complement strand
TGAAAATCCTTGTGTCGGCGGTTCGATTCCGCCCCCAGGCACCACCTAATTTTTTAATTCCTTTTCACCTAATAATTTATCTGTAAGATGACTTGCCTGAGACGGGGTCATGTTGGCCATGATTGCAGCACTTTTGCCTTCTCTCATGCGTTTTAATAAGGCTAGGACACGATCTTCGGGCAGTGTATTAAAGATTTGTGCCGCTTGGTCGGGTTTCATGTTCTCATAGATTTTAACCATTAGTGTTAGTTTTTTCTCTTCTTGTTCGTCATGTTTCTCTAACAGCGTGGTAAGTTCACCTTGAATACGTTTCAGTTCTGTCAGTTGTTGTTGAATGCGGCTTTCAACAATTCTAAGTTGATCTTCTTGTTTTATAACTTCTTTTGCCTTTTGTCGTATCTTTTCACGATAGTCGAATAATGATTCTAATACTTTTAAATCATTGGGGGTTAAGTTCATAAAATCAAGTTTGAGTGTTAAGCCTTGATTGTCCAGCTGAATATTTTGGATGGGGGGTAATTCAGTTGGTGGAGCTTTTTCTTGTTCTGGTTCAGCGGCTTTGCTTTCTGTGGACGCTGGTGCGGAATATAAATTAGTTAACGTTAGTATTTTTGAAATAAATACCAGTGCGCAACTTGCAATCAGGGCCCGCAATATTACGGTCAATCTTAAAAATGTACTTAATTGATGAGAAGTTGGTAATAATTGCACTGTCGTTTGCCTATCTTAAGTCTTTGATCGTATTCATAAGCTTATTTTTCTTGGATGTAAGGTTCGATGTTTTTTCCGATATTTTAGCCTCTTTCTTCTGGTCTAATAAGGCCTCTATTTTAATTGATTTAGAGGTCGATGATAGTTTTTGGAAAATGTTTTCAGATCGTTCGCTAATATACAGCAAATCGTCTTTTAAAGACTTCGCTTTGTTTGTTAATCGTTCAAGGGATTCTTTTTCAGATGTGCTAATATAACGAAAGCGTTCGGTTATTTTTTCGATATCAGATAACTGTGCTTCGGTTTTATTTAAAAATCGATTGTAATCATCTTTGTACGTTTTTAATCGTTGCAAATCAAAATACAAACGTATGCCTATAATCAGCGTGGCGATTAAGAAGATCAGCAGAATACTTTCAAATACCATTTTTTTTCCTATTGAGTGATAAGTTTTCTAAACAGAATGGATTCTATTTTTATGGGCGACAACACCGTATTTAGACGTCTAATAAGATTCTGTCGTAAACGCTCTAGTCCTACGGGGGATACCAGACTTGTTGCGGCAGACGACCCTAAATTATCTAATGTGATAGATGCAAAATAAGTATGCAGCGCATCCAGTATTATCGGTTCTTTTTTTCGCAACACCTCTGGTTTCGTATCCGCTGAGATTTTTAATGTTAAACCAATGATCAAATAACCCAGGTTTTCATTATCGCGCTTGATGCTAAGCTTTAATTCAGGGAGTGGATGGTATGAGGCTGTGTAGTCTATCGGTTGATCTTCGGCGGGTTGCTTGGTGTGCCAGAATAAAAAATATGATGTTATAGATCCTGCAAGCGCTAAAACTAGGACTATGCTAATCGCAATGCTTGCGACTGGATGTTTTTTATAGAATCCAGGGCTAAATGTTAGAAATCCAAAATATTTTCGAAGCCCTTTTTTCTTAGGAGGCTCGGTTGAATCTGCAGGAGCCTGTTCCGTCTCGGAGTCCAAGACTTTGCCTTCGACTTTTTCTTTATTTCCGTCTGCCATAATTTAAACACCTTGAACACCTATGTATTAAATAATAGCGTTCAAGGGTTTACAATTAGTTAACTTCAGATTGAGGTGTCGTTAATTTACAGAGTTCCTTACAAATCATTTTAACGGTTCTGACTCGCGTGGGAATATCATCAAACGACCACTGATAAAATAACTTTAAATCAGGTCTTAATTTATAAGAGGGTTTCTGTTGAACTAATTTTAATAAATTATCTACATACCCACATTGGTTGTTTCGAAATGTAAATAGTACGCCATTGGGGCCAGATTCTGCTTTTTGAATGTTGGCCGTTCGGCATAGAATTTTTATCTTAATCGTCGCAATTAAGTTATCGGCTTCTTGGGGAAGTCGTCCGAAACGATCCAGTAGTTCGGCTTTAATATCATTCACTTGATCATTATTCGTCAGTGCGCCCAGTCGACGATAGATCTCCATTCGGGTTTCAATATCTTGAATGTACGCTTCTGGAAGACCTACGGATAATCCTAATGATAAAATTGGACTCCATAAATCTTCTTCACCGTTTTCAATAAAGCCTTTTTTCTTTAAGGTATTGACGGCTTGTTTTAACATGTCTTGATACAGTTCAACGCCAACATCTTTGATATGACCCGATTGTTCTTCGCCCAATAAATTGCCAGCTCCACGAATATCAAGATCATGGGATGCCAATGTGAATCCTGCACCTAAAGCATCCAAAGTAGACATCACTTGCAATCGTTTAACGGCGGTTGCTTTTAACATGCGGCCATGGGGGGTAATCAAATAAGCATAGGCTTGACGAGTGCTGCGTCCAATGCGCCCACGCAATTGATACAGCTGAGCCAACCCAAACAGTTGGGCATTATAGATAATCATGGTATTGGCATTAGGAATATCAATTCCGGATTCGATAATTTGTGTTGAAAGTAGGATATGCGCCTTACCCTCAATAAACGACATTAATCGTTCTTCTATTTCGTTGGGTTTTAATTGTCCGTGTGCAACCACAACGTTTAAGTCTGGGAATGCTTTTTTCAAAGAAGGATAGACAGCATCTAGATCAGAGATGCGAGGGCACACATAAAAGACTTGTCCGCCACGCTCGATTTCATGCTTGATGGCCTGATGCGTCACAATGGGGTCTTCTTCACACAGCGTGGTTTGAATGGCTCTGCGATCCACAGGGGGTGTTGCGATTAAACTCATTTCCTTAATGCCTAACAAGGACATCTGTAATGTTCTGGGTATCGGCGTTGCGGATAGTGTAAGGACATGGATATTGCTGGAAAGTTCTTTAATTTTTTCTTTTTGTTTAACGCCAAAGACTTGTTCTTCGTCAACGATTAGCAATCCTAAGTTTTTAAATTTAACAGTGTCGTTTAATAAGGCATGGGTTCCGATTAATATTGAAACTTCACCTTCGGCAGTTGCTTGTTTTGTTTTTGTGACTTGGCTTGAGCTAACCAATCTAGAAATGTGTTCGATTCTGTATCCCAAACCTTCAAATCGTTTTTTAAAGGTATGATAATGTTGGCGCGCTAAAATTGTGGTGGGTGCAACAATGCCAACTTGGTATCCGTTATGAACGGCTAAAAATGCAGCGCGTAATGCGACCTCTGTTTTTCCAAAACCAACATCGCCACAAATCAATCGATCCATGGGGGTGCCTTTTGAAAGATCGGTGATTACATCTTGAATGGCGCGTTCTTGATCGTCGGTTTCGACAAAAGTAAACCTGCGACAGAACTCTTGGAAAGCCCCGTCTTCAACCTGAATCGTTGGTGCGGTTTTTAACATCCGTTTTGCGGCAATATCCATCAAGTATTTTGCAAGGTCTCTAAGTTGTTTTTTCATACTTAGCTGACGGCTTTGCCAGGATGTGCCGCCCAGCTTATCTAATAAAGCAGATCCTTGATCGCTGCCATATCGTGACAGTAGTTCGATATTTTCAACAGGTAAAAATAGCTTGTCGTGACCGGAATATTCTAACGCTAAACAATCGTGAGTCACGGTAAAAACTTCAATGGTTTCTAATCCCAGGTATCGTCCAATTCCGTGCTGACGATGAACAATTAAATCTCCAACATTTAGTGCGGTGGCCTGTGCAATAATGTCTTCGGCATTTACAACGGCTCTTCGTTTTTTTGAAGGGGCTGTGCGTTCGCCAAACAGTTCCGAACTTGTGACGATGTGATGTTGAGGTAATGTAAATCCGTGCATTAATCGCTGTTGCCAAATCACAACCGGCATATCCGTTGCAAGAACGTCTGCCCATGTTTTACACACGGGTAACGTGCGTCCATTTGCGGTGGAGTAGGTTGCTTGCACGTAACGTACTTCTTGATCTTCCGCAAGTGCGCAGACAAGTTTTACCTTATTGGATTCAGCCATCTTTATGGCTTGGTTAAATCGATCTGTTACAGATTCCGCAGTCAATGGATCCAACGGTCTGATCTTGCAATCGAAACCGTCTTGCTGTTTATAGGGGCTGTAAATATGTGTATTGGATTGTCGCAATATATTGGATTCAAAATCTGTGCAATACATTAAATCAGGGTGTATGGGGGGTAACAACTGATCTTTAGATCTGGTGTTGTCCCACAGTTGTTTGCGATAGGTATACGATTCGTTTAAGTCAGCGGCGCAATCTGAAAATTGACTTTTCTGTGGCAGTAAAAATGTTACATTCGGAAACAGTTCAAACAGAGATTGGGTTGACTTAAAGAACAAAGGATATAGCTGTTCCCACCCTGAAATAGGTGTTTGATCCACAATGCTGGAATAGAAATTCCCACGACCCTCAATCCCAAAATATTCCACAAAATTAGTTTTAAAGGTAGTGATATGTTCTCGTGTGAATAGAATTTCTTGATGGTTATTAATCACCAATTGGTTCAACGATATTTCTTTGTTGCGTCGTTGAGTCGCTGGATCAAATGGATGGATGCTTTCAATGTCGTCTCCAAATGAATCAATACGATAGGGCAGGTCGTGTCCCGAAGGAAAGATATCAATGACACTGCCACGAACGCTGAATTCTCCGGGTTGATACACAGTGTCGACCCTTGCAAATCCTGCAGCACTTAAATCATGGGTTAGTTTTTCCGCATCCAAGGGTTTCGATGTATCAATGCAAATGTCGGAGGGCTGCTGAGTATCCGATCCAACTTTTTGGATAGCTGCATTAAGGGTGCTAAGAATTATTAACGGTGTTGTTGAATTACGTATAGAATCCAAAACGCTTTGTCGTTGCATTTGAACACCAATTGATGGTGATGCCGCAGCATACGGCAATGTGTCCCACTGAGGGTATGTAAGTATTTTTACGTTGGGGTTAAATGCATTGATAGACACTTTTGCCGAGTGCATTTGTTGTTCGTTGTGAAATACGCACCAAATTTTCTGACTGTCTTCTGAGAGTTTTTGAATCCATGGACCCGTTGCAGCGGGGAATAAAAATGAAAGCTGTTTTGTAAGTTTTGACATTTGTTGATAACTAATTATTAAACAATAAAACTCTAACATGAGATATGTTTGTAATTGGAGCTTAAAATGAAAAAAATAATAAAAATAGGGCTTTTATCGACGGTTGCATTCTGTCATGTGGTCTTTGCAGCCAATCCAGAAGAGAGCCTAGACGGAAGTGTTAATGGGGTAGTAATAACGGGTGAGTCAGTTCAGAACCCCTCGACAGGCGGAGACGATGCGCCAAGCGATGGGCAAATTGCAAGCGTAAGGCGAATGTTAGCAGCAGTTACAGAAGGGGTTTTGCCGCAAGAAATATTAGAAGCATTTTCGGGTATTCCTAAAATTGATGTAGGGCAACGATCTAAAATCGACGCAATGCAAGCTAATTTAAAAGCTACGTTAGAAACAAGATGGACCAATGAAACCAGTTTTTTTCTAAATGCTTTTCTGGCGATGGTGGCTAAAACATTAGATCCGTTGGTGCTTCCCTTGGCAGAGAGCTTGTTTGGTAAAATGAGTGATGATTGGACCTTTAGCGTATTTATAGACAAACTATCGTCCATTTATACTACCTTGTTTGCGGATGAGCGTAATACAATCACGACACAAATTAACACGCCTATGGACTGGGTGACGTTTCAGTTTTTAGGGTTGTTTTTTAATAATGCGATTCTAAAATGTGTCGTTAATATCAATGTTCCCGGGCTAGGCAATGTCGATTTGATAACGAAGGTCGTGGAAGGTTTAAAAGAAGCATCTTTGAATATTCTAGGATTGTGGGGTGTGCGTGATGACGTGCAAGTAGAAATATTGCAAACTCTAATAGAGATTAACCCTAAAAAAGCAAAAATTATTTCAGACGCTGCCAATGTATCATTTATAAAAAGCTTTATAGAATCCCTAACGGATCCAAGTTTGCCGACGATTGTCGATGGCTCTAAAATAGAGGTGTTGCTAGTTGTGGATCTTAGTGAGGTCAATAGGCATCGTGTAGGCATTAATAATGGGGTTAAGGTCTCTGATGATGCCAACTTCCACGAACGTGAATCTGCACTAATTCGTATGTTTGAAGACACTGCTAATCGTTCAGTTCCAAATGTGTGGGATCTGCAGTTACAGATAGGAAATTTTGAAAGCATTGCCTACAGCAGTTTAACGCCCATGGTTCGTTCTGTTGTACAATCTCCCATTGGTGCAAATTTATCGTTACCTACGTTGGTATCAGATCGTCCAACTGCCGGATATGTCATCAAACGATTAAGGGAAGAATTTGCATCGCCAGAATCAAAAGTGCAGGTATTGAATTTTGAAGGTAGTCAGTTGTCTGACGAAGGTTGGGAACAGCTGGCACTGCTGGCAGAGACCCAGAAGCCATTACATAAGCTTCGGTTAACCAGCATGCAAGTTCCAAGTTCTGTTGCAGGACGCTTGGGGATGTTCAGGGTTCAAGGTATCAATATGGTCGGATGTAGGCTTAACGCTGCGGATTTAACGGATATGGTTTCTGGTTGGTTGGGCGATGGTTCAATATTGCGAGGCGTTGATTTGCGTGGAAATGAAGTGAACGCAGCTGTGATATCACTGTTTGTTCAGAAAGGTTTCGAAATATATCAGCAAATACGTATACAGCCACATGGATATATGTTCGCAAAACCATAAGGTCTAATTGCAGAAAGGAGGGGGGGGCATTATCCTCTCCTTTTTTCTTCTTAGTATATACATACCATACTGTTTTTATCAGGATTCCCTTGAAAAAGTTTTTAAAATCCTTTATATTTTAGTCAGGATTAAATGGGGTTGATATGCAGCTGGGAACAAAAGGGCGATATGCAGTAACTGCGCTATTGAGATTGCACGATGCATTAAAGCTTCAGCAGGTTGTTCCCCTATCGTATATTTCCGAAACAGAAAATATTTCAATTACTTATTTGGAACAGTTATTCACAAAATTACGTAAAGCCGGTGTGGTGAACAGTGTTCGCGGACAATCAGGTGGCTATGTGTTGGCGCGTCAGGCAGCATTTATTAATATTGCCGAGATAATAATGGCCGCGGAAGAAAATATCTTATTTACCCGCTGTGGAGCTGCAGAACATGCAGCGTGTACAAAGACAGGAATGCTGTGCAAGACCCATAATTTATGGGAAGAATTAACGAATCACGTGTATGGCTTTTTAAGTAGCATTACGTTGGAAGATTTAGCGTTGGGTAAAATCCCAAAGACAGTGATGCCGGGATGGGCTCAACACAAACAGGTGATCAATGACTAAAGTTGTGTATCTTGATTATAATGCCACAGCGCCAATATTGCCGGCAGTTAAACAGGCAATGATTGACACCCTTGATTTGGTGGGGAATGCATCTGCGGTGCATCAATTGGGGCGACGGTGTCGTGCGGATATTGATAAAGCGCGAAAGCAACTTGCCGCTGCTCTAGGGGTATCTTCAAAAGATATTACGTTTACAAGTGGCGGGACTGAATCCAATCATTTGGTGATGTCGGGGTTGAATATTCAAAAAGAAAATATTTATGCCAGTTCCGTTGAACACGCATCAATTCATAAAAACGGTGTGTCTGATAATTTAATTCCTGTTGATGCGCAGGGGCAGATTCGACTTGACGTATTGGCAGAATATTTTGAACGTTCGAATGCTCCAAAATTAGTAAGTGTTGCACTAGCCAATTCTGAAACTGGGATTGTGCAGCGCAATTTGAAAGACGTTGTCGCGCTATGCCATCAACATAATTGTTTGGTGCATACAGATGCGGTACAAGCGTTTGGAAAAATATCTGTGTCATTCGCAGATTTGGGTGTTGATTTAATGACGATCTCTGCACATAAAATCGGTGGTCCTAAGGGAGTGGGGACTTTAATTAGTAAAGCCAACATTATCTTGAAAGCGCCCCTATTGGGTGGCGGTCAGGAAAAAGGATTAAGATCTGGGACTGAAAATATTCCTGCAATTGTTGGTTTTGGAATTGCTTCTGAGATTGCTGCTGAAACATGTTGGGCATCAACACGACAATTACTGGATGGGACTATCGATCAGTTGAAACGTGCGAATCCCGACATTCGAATTAATAGCGTTCCGGATGGATTGCCAAACACGTTGAATGTCAGTACACCAAGTTTCAACAAAGATACTCAAGTGATTCATATGGATTTAAATGGCGTTGCAATAAGTGCAGGGTCTGCGTGTTCATCTGGAAAAGTAGAGCAATCTCATGTTTTAAAAGCAATGGGACTGGACGATGTGTATGTAAACAGCGCAATACGATTAAGCTTAAGCCCATCTCAAACAAAAGACGATATTGATCAATTTATTCATGTGTGGAAATCCATGCAGATGACGAAAAAAGTAGAAGGTTTATAAGAATGATTACATCTATTCCAAAAAAAGAGGGATACATTTATTTAGATTACCAAGCAACGACACCCTGTGATCCGCGTGTGTTTGAGGCTGCATTGCCATATTTAATAGAGCACTTTGGGAATCCGCATTCTCGCAACCATATTTATGGATGGGAAGCAGAGGCAGCTGTTGAAACGGCACGAAAACAAATTGCAACGTTGATCAATGCAAATCCCACAGAGGTTATTTTTACAAGTGGCGCCACGGAATCAAATAACTTAGCCATTAAAGGTGCAGCGCAGTTTTATAAATCAAAGGGTAAAAACCATATTATTACCTGCATTACAGAACACAAATGTGTGTTAGATGCGTGCCGTCATTTGGAGCAAGACGGATTTGAGGTAACTTACCTGCCTGTTCAAAAAGACGGGTTGATTGATTTGAATGTTTTAAAAGCGGCCATAAAACCCAATACTGTTTTAGTATCGATCATGGCGGTCAATAATGAGGTCGGCGTCATTCAACCGTTGGCGGATATTGGTAAACTGTGTCGTGAACATGGCGTATTCTTTCACACAGATGCGGCTCAGGCAGTTGGTAAAATCCCATTGGATGTTGAAGCTATGCAGGTTGATATGCTTAGCATTTCTGGGCACAAGCTATACGCCCCCAAAGGTGTTGGAGCCCTGTATGTGCGCAAGCGTCCTCGTGTACGGTTGACAGCGCAGATTAATGGTGGTGGGCAAGAACGAGGCATGCGATCGGGTACGCTGTCTCCATTTTTGTGCGTGGCATTAGGTGTCGCCTGCGATATTGCAAGGACAGAGATGGACTTTGAAACTGCGCGCATTGCGAAATTGCGAGACTTTTTCTGGAAAAAGCTGTCGGACGCATTGCCTGAAATTTATATTAACGGACATGCAACTCAGCGTATTCCGGGAAATCTGAACATTAGTTTTGCGTATGTTGAAGGCGAAGGACTAATGATGGGAATTAAAAACTTGTGCTTGTCATCAGGGTCTGCCTGTACATCGGCATCACTTGAACCCTCATACGTATTATACGCGCTGGGTGTTGAAGATGAAATGGCGCACACATCATTGCGAATTGGCATTGGGCGGTTTACAACTGAAGAAGAATTAGAGATTGCTGCGAACAGTATTATTTCCAGCGTGAATCGATTGCGAGAAATGAGCCCGTTGTACGAAATGGTGCGTAATGGAATTGATTTAAAATCTATACAATGGACAGAACATTAAACGATTAAGGAGTTTAGATTATGGCATACAGTAAAAAAGTTGTGGAACATTTTGAAAACCCACGCAATGTTGGAAGCTTTGAAAACGCAGATAAGGATCAATCCGTTGGCGTTGGATTAGTGGGAGCTCCGGCATGTGGTGATGTGATGCAGTTGCAAATCAAAGTATCTGAAAACGGAAAAATTGAAGATGCAAGGTTCAAAACCTTTGGGTGTGGTTCGGCAATTGCTTCCAGCTCGCTTGCAACCGAATGGTTAAAAGGTAAAAGCATAGACGAAGCTTTAACCATAAAGAATTCACACATTTCAGAAGAATTAGCCTTGCCCCCGGTAAAAGTGCATTGTTCGATTTTGGCTCAAGATGCAATTCAAGCAGCAGTTCAAAATTATAAAGACAAACAAAAGGGATAAGGTGTGTCCATATTAACTGTTACCCCAGCTGCGGTTGAGCAAATTAAAACCCTTCTAAAAGGAAGAAACAAACCATCTTTAGGTATTCGTGTGGGCATTAAGACCCGCGGGTGTTCAGGATTGTCATATTATATTGAATTTGCAGATGAAAAAAATCCATACGATGAAATCATTCAGCTGGATGATGTCACAGTATTGATTGATCCAAAAGCGATCATGTTTGTTTTTGGTATTGTGATGGATTTTGAAACGAACGATTTAGAATCTGGGTTTACATTTAAAAACCCAAATGAAAAGGGACGATGTGGCTGCGGAGAATCATTTCATGTCTGATATAAATTGCGAGCAGTGTGTCGTGCAAAAAAGTACTTACACAGTGGTATGTGCTAATGGACATATTTGTCCTTTTTATACGATGAATCCTTTTGTGATTTTTCAAATGACGCCGACGTTAAATATAGATCGCACACTTTTGGATCAACGCTATTTTGCGTTTCAGCGCGTGCTACATCCGGACAAGCTACAGGATGCCTCTGTTCAAATCAAACAGTGGGCTGAACAGCATATTAGTCAAATCAATCAAGCATACAAAGCATTGAAAGATATCTTGTTAATTGCAAAAGCAACTGTACTATATCTTCAGAACCCAACATTAGGATTGGAACAGTTTAGCGATAAAGACATCCCGATGTTGGACGGCGATTTTTTAAGTAATATTGTTAGATTGCAAACACAAGGAACACCTGAAGACATTGCTGAGTTATACCATCAAGTTATTGTAGGCTTAGATCGGTCAATCTGCGAGTTAAGCTTAGCGGGGGTGTTAAGTTCAATTGCACAGTTGACATATGTGGAGCGTCTGCGTAAGCTAATTCAGGAGATTTAAGCATGCTGATTCAAATTACAGACCCATCTGCATCTAAGGTAGATACAGATTCAACATACGCCATTGGTATTGATTTTGGCACAACCCATTGTGTGGCAGGACTAGTTCGTAATAATAAAGTTGAACTTATCCCATTGAATGGCGACTCTGTCTTACTACCTTCAATCATAAGCTATGATGTCGATCAGATCCGTGTTGGAGATACCGCAGTTGCCCAGCGTGATGCAATTTATTCGATCAAGCGCATTGTTGGCCGATCTATGGTTGAGATACAATCTATTCTTGAACATCATCCATTTAATGTGGTTCAAACAGAACACGGGATAAAACTGAAAACGGCGATGGGGTTTCAAGATCCCGTTCAAGTCGCAAGTGCAATATTTCGGCATATCAAATATCAGGCAGAACTTTATTTAGACCAAGACGTTGTTGATGCGGTTGTGACAGTGCCAGCATATTTTGATGAATCCGCCAGAGCAAGCATAAAAGATGCAGCCATGTTGGCTGGGTTAAACGTTTTAAGGTTGGTTGCAGAACCTACAGCCGCAGCACTGGCCTATGGGATTGATGACGCAAAAGAAGGTGTCTATATCGTGTATGACTTGGGTGGCGGGACATTTGATGTCTCAGTATTGCGGATGACACAAGGTGTCTTTCAAGTTCTAGCGACTGGAGGTAACGCCTTTTTAGGTGGAGATGATATTGACGCAACCATAGTTGATTATTTTTTATCAGAAAGTCAGTTGACTGCTGAGCAACGACGGAATGCCTTATCTCATGCACGTCACGTAAAGGAACGATTGTCGACGCAATTTAAAGCAACGTTTGATACTCCCTTAGGAGATCGGTGTGTGTTGAAACGAGAGACCTTTGAAAGCCTATTGCAACCAGTCATTGCTGAAACTATTAATATTGCTCGGGAAACTCTTGATCAAGCGCAGGTAAATTTAAACGAGATTCAGGGGATGATTCTTGTTGGGGGATCCACGCGTACCCCGGCAATCGAAACAACATTAAGCGATTTTTTTAATGTGCCTGTTTTTCAATCATTAAACCCAGATGAGGTCGTTGCGATGGGGGCGGCGAGACAAGCACACCTATTAACCCGTGGTGGGGATAGTATGTTGATTGACGTGTCTCCGTTATCATTGGGGGTTGAAATGATGGGTGGGGTTGTTGATAAAATTATTCCTAGAAATAGTCCCATTCCCATTCGGAAAGCTCAAAACTTTACAACATTTCAGGATAATCAAACTGGAATTGTGATTAATGTAGTTCAGGGCGAGCGCGAACTAGCAAAAGATTGTAGGTCTTTGGGGCGATGCCTTTTATCTGGAATTCCTCCTATGCCAGCAGTAGTGGCCAAAGTAAGTGTCGTATTTGCATTGGATGCTGATGGATTATTGAGTGTTACAGCAACGGAAGAAACGACAGGAATTGTTCAAAACGTCGTGGTAAAGCCTACGTATGGTTTAAGTGAAGACGCCATGAAAGAAATGATCTTAGATAGTCATCGTCATGCCCAAGCAGACATGCAGAAACGTATGTTAGCTCAGGCGATAACAAAAGCAAAACAATTAATAAAAGTTGTAGAGCAAGCACTCATCGTTGATGGTGACCTTCTTTCCAAGACCGAACGAAGTCAGATTCACGCTGCTATGGATGCGTTATCAAATACCTTGTTGGATGAAGATCGTGATCATATTACGGAAAGTATGGAGCGATTAAATCATTTAACAACAGAGTTTGCTCATAAACGACTTCAGAAATATTTATAGCGCGCCGCGCAAAACTTAGGATTCCTCCCGATATAGATATCTGAATTCTTATAATCTGGGCATGCGTCACTCGGTCGCTAATGTACATTTAGTACATGTCTCGCCTCGTTTCTGTACCCAAATTAAATTAATCTAGCTATAGATATCGGCAAATAAAATCCAAACGTATTAAGCTCTGCGTGCGTAGAGAGGGTAGCCTCTCCCTCTCTGTCCAGTGTTTAAATATTGCTTTTATGTCCGAATTTCTTCGATTGTTGCATTGATAATTTCAGCAATATGATTAATATAATTAATAGATCCGTTTGGGCCCTTCCCATCTAATTTTCCGTCAGATAAATCTAGAATGATATCTATAGCAAGGCTGCCCAATGTTTTTGATGACACTCTAAAACAACCCCTCCAAAACAACCAACAACAAGATTCTTGTTTTGTCGCTTCATCTTTATGTTCTTCTGGAATGGCGTGTTCAAGCTCTTTTTGTTTTGATAACTGAAGTCGCTCTGCCAGGCTTTTTCGATCTTTCTCGCTCATTTTGCTAAGTGTTGAATAAGCTCTAAATAGGCTGAGATTGGCGACAGCTTCGTCAGCTGAGTCAGAAACTAAATTGATTACGGGGCTAGTTAAAGATTCACCAAAAGATAAAACTGAGGGAATCTCATCAAAAGAAGCGCTATTAGAAGCATGAAGAGTGGTTGGAATTAACAATAATAATCCGAAAGACAGTCCAGTGATAAATGTTTTGTACATGGCAATGATCTCCTTGGAATAGCTTAATTATAGTTAAAGAATATTAACAAAAGGTTAATTTTGACAAAAAAGTCTTGTTTTTTGTGGTTTTTCGAACATTTTTGTCAAATAAATTAACTGATAATTTAGTTTGTTCGGCTATAACATATTAAAAGACATTTGAGAAATAGTGATTATGGCGAAAAATATACTTGATATGTGTGCCTATGCATACATCGAATATTACCGCTCTCAGTTCAAGAAATATGCTTGGGCGGTGGACTATGCGGAAAATTTAATTCAAATAAACCCTAAAGCTGGATTGGCATTTGTATTCGAGGTATTAAGCGTATGTCACAATGAACAAGAAATTGCTTACGTTGCAACCGGTGTTTTAGAAGACTTGTTACATCGACATATATTTCATATTAAAGAAGATATAGAAGCTGCAGTTCAAGACAATGAAGGAATGCGGTTAGCCATGCGCTATGTATGGTCAGCTAACAATAGCCCAGTAAGTTTATTTCTAAAGGATATGCATGTAAAACTGGGCGGTAAATTAGTGGGGAGATATCCTTTAAATATTGATTTAAAAGCGCCTAACGCTGTTGATGAATAGCGTTAAATAAATAGACATCCTCGCAAAAGATGCTCGGATGACTTTTCATTGCCCACCCAATCGAGATGAAGCCGAAGTGGGCTTCACTACGATTTCCCGCCCTTAGAAGGAAAGCTGATAAATGTTCATTGATCTAAAAAAAACACCCTCCAATCAAGAAAGATAAGGAGGATGTTTTTTTATTCATAAAATTTAATGATCTAAAAAGCTACGCAGCTTTCTGGATCGTGTCGGATGTTTTAGTTTACGTAAGGCTTTTGCTTCGATTTGACGAATGCGTTCTCGGGTTACGTTAAACTGTTGACCGACTTCTTCCAACGTATGATCGGTGTTCATACCGATCCCAAAACGCATGCGCAATACTCGTTCTTCGCGAGGCGTCAACGTTGACAGGATCTTGTTCGTTGTATCCCGAAGGTTACCGTAAATTGCTGCATCAATTGGAAGCACCGCATTTTTATCTTCGATAAAGTCGCCCAAGTGGCTATCTTCCTCATCACCCACAGGAGTTTCAAGGCTGATGGGTTCTTTAGAAATTTTCAACACTTTACGAACCTTTTCCACTGGAATCATCAGCTTTTCAGCTAATTCTTCAGGGGTGGGCTCGCGACCAATTTCATTTAGCATCTGACGAGACGTTCGAAGCAATTTGTTAATCGTTTCAATCATGTGTACTGGAATACGAATCGTACGAGCTTGATCCGCGATTGAACGGGTGATAGCTTGACGAATCCACCATGTTGCATAGGTCGAAAACTTGTATCCTCTGCGGTATTCAAATTTATCAACGGCCTTCATCAATCCGATGTTACCTTCTTGAATTAAATCTAAGAATTGCAAGCCGCGGTTGGTATATTTTTTTGCAATCGAAATCACTAAGCGTAGGTTTGCTTCAATCATTTCTTTCTTTGCACGTTCTGCAATGCGTTCGCCTTTTTGGATGTTAAATACAATTTCTCTAAATTCACTGATCGAAAGGCGCGTTGATACTTGAGTATGTTTAACATGCGCATCAAGTTGTTTTATCGCGCTTGCCGCAGACGTAAAGAAGTGGTTCCACGCAGGGCTTTCTTTATACTGCCACTCAGTTGTTTGAAAATATGTTTTGTGAGCCTTTATAAAATCATCTCGCTTTACACCGACCTTTTCAGACATAGGCAATAAGTCTCGTTCTAAGGTAACCAGTTCAGTATTCAATCCATATAATTGTGCCGTTAATTCATGAATGCAATGATGGTTCAAATGAATTGATTGCGTTAGTTGATAGACTTCTTCTTGAACTTGTTCAAGTTTCTTTGCATCGTTTTTCTTGCGATATGTTTCTAGTTTATCATGCAGGGCTAGAATTCGGCTAAATGACTCTAATACCGCGGGTAATAAACTTTCTTCAAGTTCAGCGATCGACGTTTCATTGTCGACAGTTGATTCCTCTGCTTCTTCAGTTTCAGACGTTTCTTCAGTTTCTTCGGTGGGTTTAGAAGTGTCTGCTTCTATATCAGCGTCAACATCATCGGCCTCTTCTTCAAAATTTTGTTCGGGTTCGCGATATGCCTCAAGGGCGATAACGTCTCTTAAAAGCAGATCACCTTTTTGAAGAAAATCATACCATTCGCGAATCGCGTCGAATGTCAATGGGCTTAAGAATAATGACTTAATCATTAAGGCTTTGCCTTCTTCGATGCGTTTTGCAAGTTCAACTTCACCTTCACGAGACAAAAGTTCAACGCTGCCCATTTCACGCAAGTATAACCGTACCGGGTCATCCGTTCTTGCTTCCTCACTCGCGGGAATTACGTCGACAGGTTCAACGGTGTCATCTTCGTCAACAGCATCAGCAAAGCTATCTAATATATTAAGGGCTGCAGGAGTCGGAACGATTTCTTCTTCTTCCTCTTCAATATCAGGGTCGAACTTTGCATCGATCAGCTTAACGCCGGCATCTTCTAAATAAATTAACAGTTCTTCGATAAATGAAGCTGGAATTTCTTCTTCATCAAAGGCATCATTGATTTCGTTATACGTCATATAGCCTTGCTCTTGCGCAAGTTGAACTAACTTTCTTACGCGGGGGTGATCAAATAGATCTAATGCTTCATCAGACATGGCTACTTCCTTTCAATATTAGATAAATGGGCTCATTGTTCATCATCGTTACGATGTTGTTTTTGAGCCATTAACATTTTTAAACGATCCCAATCTACTTGGCTCTGAGACTGTTTAAAGCGTTCTTGTGCTTCTTTAATGTGCGTTTCTAAAGAGGTGCTATCATTAAATTGCCCCACTATACGCTCAATTCCATTTCGAATGTTAGTCTCATCGATGGGTTCATTTAAGAACGGTGCGTGAACATGAAATGTGTCACTTAATATATGATCGATGTTTAACATTGGTAGGTGCAGCTTAATATAGGGAACAATTGACAAAAACTCAAGTGCCTCTCCTAAAAAAATATAATTTTCTATAACACTTAATATTTTTTGAGTTTCTAAGCTTAATGGATATACGTGTAATTGATCCATAAAATCCTTATACAAAGCGGGGCACAGCATGAATGCTTTTAATAAAACGATCTCATAAACCTCTTGTATCGAAACAGTTTTGGGAAGCTTTCCCATGGGTTGAGGTTGCTTTGACTTTCGTTTGTTTTGAAACAGTGTGTATGTCTCATCTCTATACAGTGACTTTAGAAACGAATCTTGGATGGTCTCAATACTATCTAAAATATGTTTGCGCTGTAATGCCAAGGCCGCCGGATGAGTTCCTGGGGTTTGTACGGATTCATAGGTCATTAAAAATTCAATTAACCCTAACGGAGCATTTAACTTTTGCTGAAATGCAGTAAGATTCCCTGTGGTAATTATGTTATGGGGATCCTGATCCAACGGCAGTCTCACAAACAACAATTCAATCCCAGGTTGTAATAATGGCAGGAACACTTCTGCCGCACGGTTCATGGCCTTAAATCCGGCCGCATCGCCATCAAAGCACACGTATATCTTATTGAAATGTTTTAACAGCTTATTGGCTTGGTCTTGAGTAACCGCAGTTCCCATGGGAGCAAACACATTTTTAAAGCCAGACTGCACCATCGCAATGACATCTAAATATCCTTCAACTAAGATTGCAGATGAGTCTTTATGATCTATAAGGTGAAACCCGTATAGTAAAGACCCTTTGTGAAATACTGCATTTTCCGCAGAGTTTAAATATTTGGGTTGCACGTCATTGTTTAATGTTCGTCCCCCAAACCCAACGATCCGGCTTTTGTCATCACAGATGGGAAACATTAATCGATCGAAAAACTTTTCTTTAACTCCAGTATCATATCGCGCTACTAGCCCTGCTTTCTCTGCAAAGTCAGATGAGATATTGTTCGCAGTCATAAACTTAGCAAGATGGCTTTTGGCGGCAACGCCTAATTGAAACTTTTGAATGGAAGCATCGGTGATGCCTCTAGCCTTCAGATACTCATAATAAGATTTTCCTGAATCGGACAGCAACGTTGTATTGTATAGCTTGCCCGTGTCAGCCAATAGGTTGAAGAGTATATCACGCTCAGCCAATGCTTTTTGTTGCTTTGGATTTAAAGGTGTTAGCGTGACCCCTGCAAGTCCAGCCGCATGTTCAACGGCCTCTTGAAAGGACATTTTTTCATAGTCAGTTAGAAATTTGAAAATATCACCATGAACGCCGCAACCAAAGCAATGATAAAATCCTTTTTGATCATTAACGGTAAATGAGGGGCTTTTTTCTCCATGAAAAGGACACAGCCCAAGGAAGTCTTTGCCTTTTTGCTTTAAGACAATGCGACGCCTAATAATTTCAGAAACCGGCAAGCGGTCTTTGATTAATGATAATGTATCGTCGGAAAAAAAATTGCTCATGCACTGAAAAATGAAATATGAGTAATTATAACAGAAATCATGATTCAATCAAGCGGTAAGGTTGCGCTGTATATCAGTGTCCTGAAAGGGTAGTTTTATTAGTTTCAAAAATCTTTATTCTGTTCATAGTTTGTTAAAGATTATTTGATACACCTATAGATGGACGGATTAAAGTAAACTCAGATACCACTTCACGGTGGTTGCATCTGATACGTAAGACCGATTCTGGATGTAGTCCGCACAGCGCTGTGCGAAACATATCCTAGTTTGAGCGAGGATGGTATCTTCGCGATGACGTGTACCTTTTCAAAAACGATTATTTTGAAAGATACCGATTGTATTACGTTGTGGTGGCGGGGGGAGGACACGCTCTGAGAAATTGTTGTTAGGAGGGCCCCATCGGGGCACGTGGCGCGGGCACTCCGCGCAAATTTCGGTTGGCAGCGTGACGCTGCACTCATTAGCTTATCTCCGATACCTCCCGACACATTTTACAAAAGGAACCGAACTGCAATAGCGACACATCAAAAAATTCAAAACAAAGTTAAAAAATATAATTGACACTTCAAAATCACTTT